>CAZXOZ010000024.1:14113-17148 GCA_964642805.1 uncultured Sulfurospirillum sp.
TGTATGGTTGCTCACTCCTTGAAGAGTAAAGCTCCTTTAAAATTCCTCGCGACTGTTGTGTGAAACGAAGTTTTTGTAGTTCCATTTTAATGTCCCCTTTTTACAATTCTCTACATGTAGAGCTTTTTATCTATACAACACCTTGTTCAAATTGGGCTCTTAGCTTCTCTTTTTCTATCCTTCTTTTCTCTTTTAAGGCCTCTTTTGACTTATAGTCTTCTACACAAAATCCCAACCATTTTAGCATTGGAGATGCGACAAAAATTGAGCTGTATGTTCCTACTACGATACCCACTAAAAGAGTAAAAGCAAAGCCATGGATTATCTCTCCACCAAACATAAATAGTGTTAGAACAACAAAAAATGTTGTAAGTGAAGTCAGAAGCGTCCGAGAGAGTGTCTTTGAGACAGATAGATTTATAATATCAAACAGATTAAAAGTCTTTGATTTTTTCACCTCTTCTCTAATCCTATCAAAAACAACAATAGTATCATTGAGTGAGTATCCAAGCAGAGTTAATAGAGCTGCCAATATATCTAGATTGATATCAACCTTAAAAAGGATTAGTGCTCCTATAGCGATTGATACATCATGGATTAAAGCAAATATAGAAGCAATAGCAAATCTCCACTCAAATCTAATTGTAATATATACGAGTATTGCAAAGATAGAGACAAGCATAGCCATGATACCTTTCTCTCTAAGCTCGCCACCCACTTTTGGACCAACTATATCCACTCTTCTTACTTCAAAGTTGCCAGTTCCTTTTAAAAGGTCGGTAACTATATCACCAAGACCTTCTTGTACAGACTCACTACTACTCATAAATCTAATAATAACCTCTTGAGAGCTTCCAAACTCTGTTATAGTAGCATTTTCAAACATCTCATTAGTCGAAATTCTCTCTCTCATTTTGCTAATCGGAGCTTCACTTTCATACTTTACTTGAACTATAGTTCCTCCAGCAAAATCAATGCCATAGTTTAGACCTTTTGTACCTAACATCACATAAGAAGCCATCAAAATCATCAATGAAAGAATTATAAATGGTAGGCTTTTGCCCATAAAATTATAGGTTTTATCTTTAGAAAATATCTGCATTACTTAGCACTCCCTTTTATGCCGAACCATAGAGTAAGGTTTTTACTCCTCTCAATACGAGGCATAAAATATTGATAGATGCCATGAGTTCCCAAAATCGCTGTTAGCATCGAAGCTAAAATTCCTATACTTATAGTAATTGCAAACCCTTTAATAGGTCCCGTTCCATAGGCATAAAGCACAACTGCAACAAGAAGAGTAGTTATATTTGCATCAAGAATTGCACTCATGGCATTATCATAACCTCTTTCAACTGCACGAGAAACTGAGCTTCCTTGACGAAACAACTCTCTAATCCTCTCATTGATAATAACATTGGCATCAACGGCCATACCTACAGTAAGTACAATCCCAGCCATTCCAGGAAGTGTAAGAGTTGCACCAAAAAGAGACATTACCGATAGGACAATAAACAGATTCGCTATCAAAGCTGTATTTGCAATAATCCCAGCAAGACCATAATAGACAACCATAAAAATAACAACTAGCACAAATCCAAGAATAAGTGCAATCATACTAGCCCTGATGCTATCAGCCCCCAAACTAGGACCAACACTTCTTTGCTCTTGTAGTTTCACAGGAGCTAAAAGTGCTCCACTCCTAAGAGCAATAGCAACATCACTAGCCTCTTCGATGCTAAATCCTCCACTTATCTGTCCACTTCCTCCGCCAATTCTCTCGCGAATTACTGGGGCTGAATAGACCTTACCATCTAGAACTATCGCTAGACGGTTGCCTATATTGTCAGCAGTAAAGTCACCAAAAATCTTAGCCCCCTCAGAGTTAAGAGAGAAGTTAATAACTGGCTGATTCATCTGATCAAATCCGACTGTTGCATCAGTAAGCATACTACCATCAAGAATTGGAACCTCTTTAATGACATGTTTTTGCCCTGAGCCTCTAGCATCTTCTAAAATCACATTGCCATACTCAAATGCCTCTTCATCGCTCATATCATGTGCACGATCGCTTCTAAGCTCATCTATAGCCATCATCTGAAGGTGGGCCGCTTTAGCTATAAGCTCTCTTGCTCTTCTCTCATCTTCGCCTGTTTTAATGCCGGGAAGCTCAACTAGTATCTTATCTAAACCCTGCCTAGCTACATTAGGCTCAGCTAAGCCAAACTGATCAAGCCTGTTTCTAATAGTCTCAACCGCTTGATTGATTGCAAACTGTCTAATAGCCTCTTTCTCTAGCTCATCTAGCGAAAGAGTATAGTTAAGCCCATCTTTTTCAAGTATCATGCCAGGAATCTCTTTTATCATCTCATCAAGATTCTTTTTTTCATCTGGGTCAACTAGAGTTAGAGTTATCCTATCGCCCCTTATTCTTAATTCATCTATTATAATATCTCTATCATCTGTAAAAAATTTAATACTAGACGCTATTGATTTGATTTTTGATTTTATTGCCTCGTCTGTTTTAACGCCCAAAAGCATATAAAGACCACCTTGGAGGTCTAGCCCAAGGTTAATCTTAGCACCCTTTTGTGTTTGAAAGAGTGTCGGTACTGAAAAGCCAACACCAAAAACAATCGCAAGGAAGAAAATCACCAATCGGTAATTTAATCCACCTTTAGCCATTAGCATCATCTTCAATTTTTTTAGCTATATAGTTTCTTTCAACTTTTACAACTACATCATCATTAAGCTTAACTTTGATAAAATCATCTTCAGGTTTTAAAACCTCACACACAATACCACCGTTAGTGATAACCTTGTCGCCCTTTTTCAAATCGGCAATCATCGCTTTATGATTTTTAGCTTGCTTTTGTTGCGGTCTAATAACCAAAAAGTAAAAAATCGCAAAAAGAACGATTAATGGAAGCAAAGAAGCAAATATTGAGCCATCTTGCATACGAATCCTTTGATAAAAAATTTTCAAGGAGCTATTTTAGCACTTTTTTTATAATAAATGGCTTTTTTATTGCAAT
>CAZXOZ010000025.1:0-17038 GCA_964642805.1 uncultured Sulfurospirillum sp.
CGATTTTTATATATGCCGTTGGGCTTCAGTCTGGTCCTGGTTTTTTTGAGACTATAAAAAAAGATGGTGTTAGGCTTAACCTACTTGCTGTTCTTTTGATAGTATCAATTTTTACTACTATATCTGCTATCAGCGTTTACATGGGGCTTTCAAGTGAGACTATTGGGGGGATTTTTGCTGGCTCTTTGACTAGTGTGCCTGCTTTAGCCTCTGCACTAGAGGTCAATAATCATCCGTCTATCTCTGTTGTTTTTGGACTTGTTTATCCTTTTTGTATTGTTGTTACCGTGCTGTTTGTTAGGATTTTGCCTATAATCTTTAGAGTCGATCTAGATAAAGAGATAGAAAAATATGAAGAGAATCAGAAAAAAAATTACCCAGATATTTTTACAAAAAATTACAAGATTAATAATAGAAGTTTTAAAAGTAGCAATATCGACAAACAGCAGATAGAGGACATGACAGGTGCCATCATAGAGCGAATCGACTATAGTGGCGACAGCAGTCTTCTGCATGTAGATGATATTGTAAGAGCATCAGGCACTATTGAAGAGTTAAAAAAATTAGAGATTATTTTAGGTGAAGAGATACAAGATACTTATGAGTTTCATGATGACATGACGGTCTATAGGTTGCTTGTAGCCTCTGAAGATATTGTTGGCAAAAAAATAGCTCAATTGGTTCAACTAAAAACACTTCGAGCAGTTATAACCAAAGTAAGGCGTTCCGGTATAGATTTTACTCCAGAGCCTAGCTTGACTCTTAGACTTGGTGATAAGCTACATGTTGTTGCTCCTAAGGAGTATGGGGATAGAGTTACAAAAATCATAGGTGATGATCTACTCAAATATCCTGCGGCTGATTTTTTACCTATATCCATTGGGATTGTCTTGGGTATTTTGGTTGGCAGTATTCCCTTTGCTGTTCCTTTTGTGGGAAGTATAAAGCTTAGTTTTGTTGGAGGAATTCTGTTTACCGCAATCTTGCTTGGTAGAAAAGGTAGAATTGGGCCTATGGTTTGGCAGTTGTCGCCTCACTCTACTAGCATGATGAAGACTTTGGGTCAACTTATCTTTATGGCAAGTATTGGCACTAATGCAGGCAAGTATCTTGTGGAGTCTGTATCCTTAAATGGCTTAACACCAGTCTACATAGCCATATTTTCTTTGATTTTTGTAATTACCATGATGACAATGTTTTGTCGCCTATTTTTAAAGATGAACTTTATTAATATATTGGGGCTCCTCTCTGGTGCTATGGTATCAACTCCAACTTTAACCATGGTAAACAATACCACTAAGTCGGAATATCCATCTATCTCTTATGCAGCAGTCTATCCGATGTCATTGGTTTTGATGATAATTTTAGCACAATTTGGTGCAAGGCTATTTTGATTTAAGATAAATTTAGTATAAGTTATCTGAAAATCTTAAAGAGAGAGATTTTGACCTACAAGGCGATAAATACAAAATAAAAATGTACCTCTTTTCAGGAGTTAGAGTTTAGCTATATTTTTTAGCTTTATAAACATCATAGCAGTCATGATTGCATCATTGATAGCGTCATGTTTACCAAAAATAGGAAGTTCTAAGTCCTCCATAATTGAGTTAAACCTCAAATCTATATTGCCCTGAGGAATAAACTTTATTTTCTTATCATGATATATCCCTGAAACTTCAATCTGTCTATTTGGAAGTTTTATTCCAAGATATGGCTTGAGATATCTGTTTATCATTTTTATATCAAATTCAAGATAGTATCCTACAAGAGTCCTTGAGCCAATAAAGTTCAAAAACTGTTCAATTGCCTCATTGGGTTCACTTCCATTTTGTAGGTCTATATTTCTAATCTGGTGTATTTTTATACTCTCTTCGCTTATGTCTCGCGAGGGATTGAGAAAAATCTCAAACTTTTCAGAAGTAATTATCTTGTTGTTTTTAATTTTTACAGCACCAATTGATAGTATCTCATCTTTTTTAGGATTTAATCCTGTTGTTTCTGTATCATAAACTATATACTCATCCACAATAGGTTCGCCAAACAAAAATAAGTACTTTTCATCTTTTAGTTTTTTTCTATTGAAGTGGTTTGATATTTTTCTTATCATTATTGCACCATGTTGAGCCTAAAGTGGTGAGTTAAGAGGTCTTTGAATTGGTTTATTATTTTGAAACTATCTTTTAAAAGCTCTAATTCAAGCTGGTTTAAATTTTCAATATCAATCATATTGTTTGCTTCTTCTTCACACCTAAAGCATCTTAATCTCTCTTGCAGTCTTAAATTTAGCAGAGTATCAAATGCCTCCTCTAATGCATCACAAAAACTACTCTCAATAACATCTAGTTTTTTAAGCTCTCTCATGCGACTATTTGTATTTGTTACTTGTATGCCACATTCAAGTGCCATGCTTCGTATCCCTTGAACTATCGGGAAGATACCACCTTTTTTTATATCTATTTGATTATCTTTTGAGATTAGGCTTGAAAACATACCAATTGGTGTTTCAAATATAAGAGCAGCTTTTGCAAAATTTGCCATAAAAATAGCTCTATCTTTAACTCCCTTAAAAATTAAATCCTTAAGACCATCTAAAAGATCTTGATTGCCCGCAACACACATTGCATCAAAAAAGATAGCAAGATGCATATAGTCATCACCACTAGGGGCTTCAAGCCATCTATTTATCTCGCTCTTATAGGACTTAACACTCTTTCTCCAATACTCATTTGAAACCATTATATTACCCTCGCATCTTGGAAAACCAAAATCAATCAGTGTCTTAGTAAACTCCTCCATATACACTTTGTACTTTTGTATGTCAGCACTATCATCTATGATAAGTGCATTATCTTGGTCAGTTTTAAGCATCTGCTCTTTTCTGCCCTCACTCCCCATAACAACAAGACATGCTTTTTTGCCTAGCTCCTCAGGCACTATCATCTCATAAAGTTTTTCATATACTTTCTCATTCAGCTCAGAGATAAGCTTTGATATATACTCTACTTTTGTTCCTTTAGAGTGCAGTTTTTTTATGATGTTTATAAAGTCTTGACTCGCTAGTTTTAACTCTTCAATAGAGATAGCTTTTTTTATTTGAACGGCAACTAGATAAGTATGATTTGCAAAGTAACTAAGTAGGTCAAGTTGCTCCAATATGCCTATAACTCTACCATCTTTCATAACCATAATTCTCTTAATAGAGTTCTTTGTAAAA
The DNA here is from genome assembly GCA_964642805.1 of uncultured Sulfurospirillum sp. GTDB lineage: Bacteria > Campylobacterota > Campylobacteria > Campylobacterales > Sulfurospirillaceae > Sulfurospirillum_A. Next base: position 3,215 of record CAZXOZ010000025.1, read on the forward strand.
GAGAGAAGTGCATTAAATAAAAAGTCATTATGCTCTATTGTAATGATAGGTCTTAGTGCAATTGGTCCAATTGGAGCAAACTTGTCATAATCATTGTAGAGTATATGTTGCCTAAGTATGCTATCGGTTACAATTCCTAGCTCTCCATTGTCTGACACAAGAATACAGTTTGTTTTTAACTCCTCCATCTCCATCAAAGCATCCATGATGGGCTTTTTAGCTCCAACTATACAGGGCTTATGAAGATACGAATCACTAACTCGTGCTATCATAAAGCCTGACATCTGTGTTGTGTACTCTTTTTGTTTTGCTGATTGTATTTTACTTGCAAGGTCTTTGATAAAGTAGTTTTTAAATCCACTATTTGAGTTAAGCAAAAACATAAAATCAACTTTTTTCATCTCAAAACATATAAGCTCCTCAATAACTGCAAAACTATCCTCAGTCTTGCTGTATATCAAAGAGTCCGCATCAAAAGTGTTTGAACTGCTATACACTTTTACTAGTTCCTCATTGTGATACTCTCCTACTTCCCCCTTAACTATAATATATAAAAATTCTGATGGAGTACCTGGAGATATGAGAGTTGTATCTTTTTTATAGTAGGCTATATCCATCGAGTTTACAGCTTTTGTTAGCTCTTTAGGGGCTAGTAGCTCAAATGGATGGATAGATTTTAAAAATGCCTCTTGATCATGTAAGCTCATCTGCAACCTTCTTGCATGTAGATTTGTAGTATTATAGCACACTGCGTTTCGCAGTGTGCTATAAAGTCTCTAGTGAGCGTGTGCCGAACCAGACCCTCTAGGGATTCTGATACTCTCAACAAGATCTTGAACCTCTTGTGGTGGAGCAGGAGTAAATTTACTCACCACAATAGCCACGATAAAGTGTAAAATCATACCAATCGTACCGATACCAGTTGGAGCGATACCCCATAAGTAATCAGCTTTATCACCACCCATAAATACAAAATACACGATATATGCAAATGTAAATATAAGACCACTTAACATACCAGCAATCGCACCCTCTTTATTCATCCTCTTATAGAATATTCCTAAGATGATAGCAGGGAAGAATGAGGCAGCAGCAAGACCAAATGCAAATGCAACAACTTGTGCGACGAAACCAGGGGGATTTATGCCCAGATAACCAGCAACACATATAGCAATAACAGCCGATCCACGAGCTGCTAGCAATTCACTTTTCTCACTAAGTTTAGATTTTCCTGTTACAGGATCTTTCATAATAACTCGACCCAAAAGATCATGTGAGATTGATGTTGAGATAACAAGCAACAAGCCAGCTGCGGTTGAGAGTGCCGCTGCAAGACCACCTGCTGCTATGATAGCAATAACCCAGTTAGGTAGACCAGCAATCTCTGGATTTGCTAAAACGATAATATCTCTATCTATATAGACTTCATTGATTATCTCACCGCCTGAGCGCATCTCTTCAGAGCTTGCACCATGAGTAGGCATAGAGTTTGAAGTCAATCTCTCGCCACTCTGTCCAGTACCTTCGATAAATGCTGGCTTACCTTTTCCTTCAAATGCCTTACCTGAAGCGAATTGGATTTTGCCATCATTGTTTCTGTCTGTCCATCCTATTAGTCCTGATTGCTCCCAGTTTTTAAACCACTCACCATTGTTGCCTGGTATTTCGTTGTTTACAAACTTAGCATAGTCAACATTTTGTAGATTTTTGATTAGATTTACTCTAGCAAAACTTGCAACACTTGGAATTTGAGTATATAAAATTGCGATAAACACTAAAGCCCAACCAGCTGAAATCCTAGCACCTTTTACAGTAGGAGTTGTAAAAAATCTAACGATAACATGTGGAAGACCAGCAGTACCAAGCATAAGAGCAGTTGTAAGCATAAAGACATTCCAAGTACCGCCTTGACTTACTGTATAGGCTCCAAAGCCAAGATCAATCATAGATTGGTCGAGAGCATGAAGTAAGAATGTGCCAGATTCAATCATCCGAACACCATTGTCAAACTCAAATGCGATAGTTCCACCAAAACCAACTTGTGGCAAAAATGTCTCTGTTACTTGAAGTGATAAGAAGATTGCAGGAACTGTAAATGCAAAAATCATAACACAATATTGAGCAACTTGCGTATAAGTTATACCTTTCATTCCTCCAAGAACAGCATATACAAACACAACTGCCATACCAATAAGAACACCTGTATTTACATCAACTTGCAGAAATCTTGAAAAGACGATACCAACACCTCTCATCTGTCCAGCAACATATGTAAATGATATAAAAATAACACATATAACAGCGACTGTTCTTGCAACATCAGAGTAGTATCTGTCACCAACAAAATCAGGAACAGTAAACTTGCCAAATTTTCTCAAATATGGTGCTAAAAGTAGCGCGAGCAGTACATAACCACCAGTCCATCCCATCAAATAAGCACCACCATCACTACCTTTGAGTGAAACGATACCTGCAAGCGAGATAAAAGAGGCAGCACTCATCCAGTCTGCACCAGTAGCCATACCATTTACGACAGGGTGAACACCACCTCCCGCAATATAAAACTCTTTTGTTGAGCCAGCTCTTGACCAGATAGCTATCGCTATATAAAGGGCAAAAGAGAGACTAACAAATAGATAAATCATACTTTGTAATTCCATTTTATTCCCCTTTATTCATGAATATCGTATTTTTCTTCTAGTGCTTCCATCCTTTTTGCGTAGACAAAAGCAAGAATTATAAATACATACATAGCACCCTGTTGTGCAAACCAAAACCCCAATTTAAATCCTCCAAATGTTATGGCATTTAGCTCTTCAATGAAGATAATCCCACAACCATAAGATACAATAAACCAAATAATCAACAGTTTTATGATTAATGATATATTCTCTTTCCAGTAAGCTACTGCAGCTTCCTTATTCATAAGGCCTCCTTAAAATTAATCTCGAATGTTAAAGCTTAACACTCTTTCACCTTTAATCATAGAGATATAAAATAGCATTAACATAGCAATAGGAGATTTATCTAAAATATGGGACAATAATTGGTAGCTTGTGTATTATTGAAACAAATTATCAAAAAGCAGTAGAGGGAATGTATGTCATTGTTATAAGATTTGCAATACTGTTTGCTAGCATCCTGTGTCCGTCAGCATTTGGGTGTATTTGGTCTATCTTAAGACTACTATCACCCAATATGTTTTCAAGTGCAGTATCATCAAGTGGGACACCAAGCTCCTTAGAAATCTCATGGTAGATTTGAGCGGTAGAGAGAGATACAATTTCAACCATCGGAACTCCAACAAGCACTACATGTATGCCCTGTTTTCGTGCAATCCTTATCATATCTTTGATATTCTCTTTCGCCTTAAAAAGATTTCTTCTTCTCAATATATCATTGCCACCGTGAGTGATAATAAGGATTTGTGGCTTATGCTCTTCAAGTAGTGCAGGTAGTCTTCTTAGCCCCTCACTCGTAACTTCACCATTGATTCCAGCATTAATAACCTCAGTATGAAGCAGCATTGAGAGTTGAGATGGAAAATTTTGCTCAGGCTCAACCCCATATCCATAAGTGATACTATCACCAAATGCAAGCACTTTTGTATCCATAGGCAACATAATAGCTCCATCAAACTCCTTTGTAGAGTTGTCAAAAAAGTTAAAGATAACAATAGCAATAATTACTAAAAAGATTAATTTTACTATACTCATAGTATGATTATATCAAAAAAAGTAAACATTGTGGTAAAAAAAAAGATTGACTGGATAGCAGTAGTCGCATTAACGATAGCCATGATGGTATGGGCTAGCTCATTTATAGCTTTAAAGTCTGCTATTGGACCCATAGGTCCTATGAGCGTGATATTTGGTCGCATGGTAGTTGCTAGTCTATGTTTTTTGTTTTTTATAAAAGCTTTTATGAAATTAAGGTTTACAAAAGAGGATATAAAATACCTAGCTTTGATGGTTATGTTTGAGCCCTGCTTATATTTTCTGTTTGAAGCAAATGCTCTTGTATTTACGACAGCTGGACAAGCAGGCATGATCGCTTCAACTATGCCTCTTTTGACTGCCATTGGAGCGGGGATAGTTTTAAAAGAGCTTATTTCAAAAAAACTTATCATAGGCTCACTTATCGCCTTTACTGGTGTGGTGTGGTTAAGTTTGTCAGCTACTAGCGATGAGAATGCAACCAATCCACTTATGGGTAACACTCTTATGTTTTTTGCTATGATATGCGGAGCAGGGTATGCCATATCCATAAGACACTTAACAAAAAGATTTTCACCTCTTTTTTTGACTGCCCTACAAGCATTTATCGGTGCTATATTCTTCTTGCCTTTAGCACTATGGGAGTACAATGCAATAACCATGAACTTCAATAAAGACGCACTTTTATGTATAGTATACCTTGGAGTTGTAGTTACACTTGGTGGCTATGGACTATTTAACTTCGCTCTAAGTCGAGTTGAGGCTAGCAAGGCGAGTATGTTTATAAATCTTATTCCAGTTTTTACACTTTTGCTTGCCTTTTTGATTCTTGGAGAGAGACTCTCTTTTATAGAGATGATAGCTTCGTCTATCATCCTTTTTGGGGTAATTATAACTCAAATACCAATACCAGCTAAACCCTCTAGGTGAATGACTAATCTTTGAAGTCTACAATACTGGTTAAGGGTATTCGGTTATGAGTCGAATCCGCCAATATCAATGGAGTTGGCTATCAAATAAAACTAGATCGCTCTCTAAAACAGAACTAGAGTATCTCTCTTTGCCCTTTTGTGTTTTGAGTAGAAAGTATTCCCATAGTCTCAAGCTGCTCCACTATCCTAGAAGCTCTATTGTAGCCGATTTGAAGTCGTCTTTGAATATAACTTATAGAGCATTTTTGCTCGTTTTGCACTATCGATTTTGCCTCTTCAAAAAGCTCATCCATCTCTCCAGTTAGGTCATTGTCGCCTGTTGAGTTTTCAGAATCACTTTGTTTCAAGAAACTCTCATCATACTCAACAACTCTTTGCTTTTTGATATACTTCACAACACTCTCTATCTCCTCTTCACTTGCAAATGGTGCATGAAGTCGAATCAGACCAGATGATGATGGTGGAGTAAAGAGCATGTCACCTCTTCCTAAAAGAGATTCTGCTCCCATGCTATCAAGTATCACTTTGCTATCTATCTTTTGTCCTACTTTGTAGCTTATGCGACTTGGTAAATTTGCCTTTATGAGTCCCGTTACAACATCTACTGATGGTCTTTGAGTAGCTACAATTAAGTGAATTCCGCTAGCTCTTGCCATTTGAGCGAGTCTAGCTATATAGAACTCAACCTCTTTACCACTACTCATCATCAAATCAGCTAATTCATCGATAATAACTACTATATAGGGAAATGGGTCTAATCCTAGCTTTTTTGATTTTTCATTATAGTTTTCTATATTTTTTGTCTTTGATTGGCTCATGATTTGGTAGCGCCTCTCCATCTCATTTAGCATGTTTGACAGAGCAATTACAGCTTGCTTTGGCTTTGTAATGACTGGAGTAAGAAGGTGGGGAATATCGTTGTATATAGAAAACTCTAGCATTTTAGGGTCAATCATAAGAAGCTTTAGAGTGTCTGGTGAGTTTCTATATAGAAGCGAAAGAAGCATAGAGTTGATACCAACACTCTTTCCACTTCCTGTAGTTCCTGCTATGAGAAGATGGGGGAGTTTTTTTAAGTCCGTTATAAAAGGGTTGCCAACTATGTCTTTACCAAGAGCAATTGTCAAAGGAGATGAGGCTTTTGCAAAAATCTCACTCTCCAAAACCTCTTTTAAGTAGATGGTGTCAATCTTCTCATTTGGAACCTCTATTCCAACTACATTCTTACCAGGAACTGGAGCTTGAATACGAATAGTTCTAGCTCTTAAAGCCATTGCCAAGTCATCTTGCAGAGTTAAAATCTTTGATACTTTTATATGAGGTGCTGGCTTAAACTCAAAAGTTGTTACAACAGGACCCGAGTAGGTTCTAACAACATCGCCATCTATCTTAAATCTTTTTAGTTTTTCTAGTAAATCAGAGATTTTTCTATCTATCTCACTCTCATTGATTTGCCTACTTCTTTTGGGAGGGGTTGCTAGTATTTTCAAAGGTGGAAGCTTGTAGTCTTTTGGCTTTGATTGTTCGCCTTTCTCTATCTCATCAAGTAATTTTTTATTCTCCTCAACTTCACTTATAATCTCAACTCTGTTTTGCTCTTCTATCCTCTTAACTAGCTTTATACTATTTTTATACTCATCAGGATGAACATCATCTTCAACAATATCATTTTGAGCTACTGCTTCATCTCTACATGTAGGCTCTTTTATCTCAATTTTCTTCTTAATTACTACTTTATCCTTAACTACAGTCTTATCTTTTTTAGGAAATTTCTTATTGACAAAAGAGAACATATCATCAGCGGTAGTATCCAAAATAATACTCAAAGATATAGCAGTAATTGCCACTATAAAGAGCCAAACACCAAGTATACCTATAAATGACTCTAATACTTCAACTATAGAAAATCCTAAATAACCGTTCAAGTCTGAACTAACAACAGCTGCCTGAAAAATTAAAACTGCAAATCCCAAGAGAGTAAACGAGAGGATAATCTCTATATTTCTAGCATCTACATAGCAATTTTTATAGTAATAAAGAGCAGTCAAAATCAATAAAAATGGATAAACATAAGCAACATATCCAAACCAAAGCTGATTCCAAACCCCCATACTTGTCCCGAAACTTCCAACAAATCCAGATTCAGGCAACAGTGTAGCCACCCCAAAAAACAGTAAAAATGCAACGGTAATAATAAATATAGTCTCTCTTAAAATAACAAATCCTTTACATGTAGAGGTACAATTATAGCAAAATCTCTACATGTAGTTCAATAGACTCATAGAGTTTATCTTAGCGACAGTTGAAAGCATAGCCTGATATGAGTTAGAGAGTTGAGTAAATCGCATATATGCTTCACCCATATCAGTATCAATAACTTCGGAACGAATTGTTTGAATATTGATACTAAGAAGCTGTGAGCGCTCATTTGCCTGCTGAAGTGCATTTGAAAAAGCACCTATTTTTGCTTGCGATCTATTTATATGGTGCATCAAATGATCAATTTTTGTTAAAGAGTTATTTAATCCTAGGCTTCTAGAGTCAAAATTTTCAGAACTCATCTGAAATTCACCTTTTCTTACCGCTTGTACTATTAGCTCTAAATCTTTATAGAAATCCATAGCAGGGTCGGCTATCTTTATAGCATCATTTGCCATAAATGAAAAAGCGGATGTATCAGAAGAGAGTGCATAGGAGTCTGAACGAGAATCAAATAGTGCGAGTGTCATCTTGGTATCGCTATTGCGACTATCGGTTAATTTAATTCTGCCTCTATGATCCATAGTTGCACTAACGCTTGCTGTCGAACTATTAAGAGCTAGTTTATACTCATCAAAAAGATTGCCGTCAGGACCTAGATTGGCTCCTGTTGTAGGGTCAAACTCATCCTTGTCCACTGGATGATTTCCGCTTAATGCTAGTGTTAATACATCTAAAATTTGTTGGTAGGTTACATTATTTGCTCTTGTTGCAGCACCTGTTGTATCAAAAAGATCAATTTTTTCATTTGGCTCATAAGTGGCTGAGTTATCAAAATCAACTTGAAAAAATGAACCCGTATCTTGAAGAAGTATCCTTCCTTTACTCATATTGCCATCTATATTGGTAAAATTAAAATCCAATGTTGTCCCATGTAGTGATCGAACACCTGAAACCTCACTTAGTTTTGTAGAGCTATCTGCAAACTCATTTGTCTCTTTGACTATCTGAAGCACATTACTAGTTAGCGTATTCCCCTCTTTTTCAAAACCACGCCTTTCATAATTCATAGCATCAAGTGTAGAAAAAACATCTACTATTCTTGCTGATGCATAATTTCTTTCAGTGATAACACTTCCCATATTTAAGCCAATAGGATTAGCTATAGCAACATCTGCAACATCGCCATTAGCCACATCATAAGTAAAAAAAACTTCGCCCCCGTTTGAGCCTACTGACAATATGTCATTTCCACTGGTGTCTGTGTGAGGCAGACCCGCTGCTGTTATTGATGCTGCAATATTTAAAGCTATATTTGTTGGCGTATCTCCTGCAGTTATGGTGATGTTTACTCCCGCTATTGTGATGTTTCCAGTAGAAGCTGCATCTTCTCTTATGCTAATTGACTGAACTTCTGAAACTCCAATTGAATCTGATGCTGTTATTAGTGCATTTAATCTATTGGCTGTAAAGTCCGAACTGCTCCCACCCTCAAGATATATCTGTCCATCTTCAAGACGAGCAGACACACCGTAAATACTACCTATCTTGCTTACCATCTCTTGAACAGTCGTTGCGCTATTCACTGTTAGCACATCATTTGGAGAAGGTGGCAATAATATTGGTGTTCCTGAGTTATCATTTCCTGAAAAACTTATTTGATTTATTGTTGTTCCCATAAAGCTCTGTAGAGTATCTAATCCACTAACTGGGCTTCCATCTTTTGTTGTCATAGGAGCTCCTAGCTTAAAAACTCCTGGATTAAATATATCTTGCCTTGTGTTTATCTGTGCTGCTGTGTTTGCTGATTTAAAATTTGTTGTTTGAAATTCAATTATTTGTACATTTGACTCTCTAAGCAGATTATCAACACTCATCTGACTAGCATCCCCGATAGTTCCCGATAAAGCATCTCTATCGACTGCTCCAAATATATTAAACTCCAAAAGTTGCCCACCAATCCTTAAATCCTTTATCTCAATTTGCCCATGCTCATTCATATTTACCTCAACAACCGTATTGGTTGTTGAATTACCAAACTCACTTCCTATTTTCTCCAATAGCTCAGATACTTTTTCATAGCTTCTCATCTCTATTTTTTCAGAAAATGTATCTCCGTTTGACTTTCTTCCAGATATGTAAAACATCGTATTTGGGTCATTTAAGGAGTTGCTATCAAAATCTCCTACCATATCCCTAATGCTGTCGCTTTGGGTCAAATACACTCTCTGACTATCAGTTACGCCACTATCAAGCACCATTGTATCTGGATGAAGCATAGACTGATTGAACATTTGAACATTTGTTGAGACTACTCTACTGCGACTGCTATCAACCCCTAAAAATAGCTCTTGTCCATCTATATTATAGGGAAGTTTAACGCTTGAGCCTATCACTACTTCTCTTTTTTTATCATTACCATTGTATGAGCCATCATTAGAAATCGGCTTAATGGAAGTTGCATTTCCAGAGAATAAAAACTCACCATTAATCGAAGTATTACCAAGAGTAATCATATTTGCTCTTAATGATTCAAGCTCATCTGCTATTGCATTCAAACTAACGGAGGAGTGAACTTGACTTGAAGCTTGTATTATCTTTGTTTTAAAAACATTTAGTGACTCTGTAAAGTGACTTAAGACACTATCTGTATTGTTTGCAAATGCTTGAGCTTTAGAGCTACTCTCTTTTACTTGCTCTAGAGTTGCAATCTCATAATTTAGCCTCATAGTGTCGACAAATATACCACTATCATCAAAACTATTTTGAATCTTGAGTCCTGATGATATTTGTGCATTGACTTTAAATAGCTCCTGCATATTGTTTTGGTAGTTATTTGCAGCATTTGTATAAAAAAGTGTGTTAGTTACTCTCATGATTGCCTCTTGTAGGATTATTGGAATTAATAAGCAAATATAATTCCATACAAAAAATCGACTTTTAAGCTATTTTCTTTAATAAATTTGCAAAATTATATGAAATATATGAAATATTATTGTTTTTTATAAAAAAAAAGTGTACAATGACCGCAACACAATACTTTAAAGGATTATAAATGAAAAAAGCGGACTTCATCCAAGCGGTAGCACAAAAAGCTGGTCTCTCTAAAAAAGATTCACAAAATGCCGTTGATGCAGCACTTGAGACAATCAGTGACGCTCTTGTAGCAGGTCAAAGCGTGAGTTTTATAGGTTTTGGTACCTTCTCAACATCTCCAAGAGCAGCTAGAAAAGCGAGAGTTCCTGGAACTGAGAGAGTTGTTGATGTTCCTGCAACTACTGCGGTTAAATTTAAAGTGGGTAAAAAATTAAAAGAAACCGTGGCTAAATCTTAATTTTTACAAAAAAATTAAAGCTCAAAGACAGGGAAACCTCTCTTTGAGCTTTTTTTATTTTAAGATGCCTGAGTGGTGAAACTGGTAGACACGCTAGACTCAAAATCTGGTTGCCTTACGGCAGTAGCGGTTCGATTCCGCTCTCAGGTACCATCTGTCTATATATGTCTAAAGCAACGAGACACCTTCAAAAGATACTAGAGTGCATTGATAACACACTGCTCACTAGCTTCAACATTATATAGTGTTATCTCATCTTAATTTTCGTTTTGAAGATAGACCTTTAAAGTACTCTTGCTTATATAGAGTATGCTCCCACATAAATCTCTTTTCCAAAAGAGTATCTCTCTTCTACTCTTTTTTATCGCAAGACTCATCTTTGGCACTACAAACCGTACTAATACCGAAGATTGTATATATCGGACAAAAACCCACAAGCCCAGCAATCAAAGGTATGACTCCTAAATAAGCCCACGGCTGTTGCCCAAAAAACGCTAAAGCAACTAGTGCTAAACCTAATACAACTCTTACTCCTCTATCTAAACCACCTACATTACACTTCATCACACACTCCTTATATAGATATTTATCTGCAACCTATGTTACATTGTATCTAATTTTTTTAAACTTATTAAACTATAAGAAAACTAACTATACAATAATAAGACATTTTAAGAAAGGATTTTCATGTTAAAATCTATTAGTACTCTTTTAGTTATGCTATTTTTAACAGTATCAAATTTAGTTGCTACCGATAAGCCATTGGTAGTTGGAATGGAACTTCAATATCCACCATTTGAGATGAGTGACAAACAAGGCAATCCAACTGGGGTTAGTGTTGATTTGGCTTATGCTCTTGGTGAGTATCTAGGTCGTGATGTAAAGATAGAAAATATCGCCTGGGATGGACTTATACCCTCCCTCAAAACAGGTAAAGTAGATTTGATAATATCGTCCATGACTATCACTGCCCAAAGAGCAAAAACTATTGATTTTTCTATACCCTATGCTCAATCGAACTTAGCGATACTAACAAACCCATCAAGCGGGGTAAAAAGTATATCCGATTTAAACCAAAAAGGTAGAAAAATTGCAGTCAAAAAAGGTACAACAGGTCATATATACGCAAGCAAGTATCTAACCAACGCTGATCTTCTTGTTTTTGACAAGGAAAATACAGCTGTCTTGGAGGTTATACAGAAAAAAGCGGATGGATTTCTCTACGACCAACTTACTATATACAAGAACTGGAATAAGCATCAAAAAACAACTGTCGCAATACTTGAGCCCTTTCAAAAATCTCCAGAGTATTGGGGTGTAGCTATAAAGAAAGGGAATGATGAGCTAAAATCACAAGTTAACTCTTTTATAAAAAAAGCGAAACAAGATGGAACCTTTGATGAGTTATCTAAAAGGTACCTAACAGAAGCTAGAGCTACTTTTGACAGACTCGGCATAAAGTTCTTCTTCTAGGATAATCTATCTTCAAAGATTACTTTATTCAAGAGATTGACCAAAAAGAGGATGTAAAAACTCGCAAGAGTGTTTATATCTTCAATTTTTTACTGCTGTGCTCTATTATTGGTGCTCTATTTTACTTTATGTTTACAACAATCTCCTACGATTTTTACTGGGAAAGTGTATACGAGTATAGACAAAAATTTATAGATGGTTTTTTAGTTACTATCTATATCTCGTTTTTTGCCCTTGTGCTTAGTCTTATTATAGGTGTTGTATTTGCCTATGGTCAAAATTCAAAATTTATACTGCTTAGATTTTTCTCTCGTTTTTACATAGAGATTATTAGAGGAACCCCTCTTTTAGTCCAAATTCTTATCTTTTTCTATGTATTTGCAAATAACCTTGGATTTGACAATAGATATATTGCAGGAACTGCGATACTCTCTATGTTCGCGGGAGCCTATGTGAGTGAAATCATACGAGCAGGAATTAAGAGTATAGACAAAGGGCAGTATGAGTCTGCAAAATCACTCGGATTTAATCAAGTGCAATCCTATATGTATATCATATTTCCTCAAGCCTATAAAAGAATCCTGCCTCCACTTACAGGTCAATTTGCCTCAATCATAAAGGACTCATCTTTGTTGTCCATCATTGCTATTAGTGAGCTCACCATGAATGCTCAAGAGGTCAATGCCTATACCTACTCAACCCTAGAGAGCTATATCCCTCTTGCACTTGGCTATCTCTTGCTGACCTACCCCATATCCCACTATGCAAGTAGACTAGAAAGAAATATGAAAGATTAGTGAGCACACTCCTTGCATCTCCCTTTTAGTATAATATTTTCAACAATATAGCCACTTAGATTGAACTCTAGTGGCTCTTTTATGCACTCTATTTTGTCGCATTTTATACAGATAAAGTGCGGATGCCTTGACTCGATAATCTCAAAATATCTTTTTTTATCATTTGACTCAAAGCTGTTTACTATCCCACTTTGTTCAAATTTGGTTATATTTCTATAAAAAGTTGCTTTATCCATAAGAATACTATCTTTTAGCTCATCATAACTAAGAGGCTTAGTTGCATGAGTCAGTTTTTCTAAAATTTCAACTCTTGCAATTGTGAGTTTAAGGTTTTTTGTTTTTATCAACTCTTCAATTTTCATATTTTCCCCAATTGGTTATGCGACTAAGTTGCATTAAAGCATATATAGTATATCATTTCACAAATTATATGCAACTTAGTTGCAAAAAGGAGAAATTTAGATGAGAAGATTTATTTTAGTTTTTTTACTTACAAGCTCAATTTTATATGCAAATATAAATGCTATTGTGAGTATAGTGCCGCAAAAAATGTTTGTAGAAGCTATTGGGGGTGAGAAAATAGATGTAACGGTCATGGTCAAGCCTGGTAGTCCACCAAATACTTACGAACCAAAACCCTCTCAAATGAGAGATATATCCAATGCAGATATATACTTTACAATTGGAGTACCGTTTGAAAAAGTATGGCTAGAGAGATTTAAAAGTCAAAATAGAGATATGCAGATAGTCCATACAGCTAAAGGGGTTAAAAAGCTTGAGATGAAAAGTTGCTCTTGTGCAGATGATGAGCATCATAACCATGGCAAAAAAGATCCTCATATATGGACAACACCAAAAAATGTAAAAATTATCGCTCAAAATATATACTCTTCTCTAATCAAGCAAGATAGGCAAAACGAGGAGTATTTTAGGGCTAATTTAGACAAATTTTTACAACATGCAGATGATACAGATAAAAAAATAAGAGCTATATTGGGTCAACAGCAAAGAAAATTTATGGTTTTTCATCCAGCATGGGGATACTTTGCCAAAGAGTACAATTTAATCCAAATGCCTATAGAAATTGAGGGTAAAGAACCAAAACCAAAAGAGTTAAAACAGCTAATACAACAAGCTAAAAAAGAGGGTATAAGTGCTATCTTTACTGCACCAGAGTTTTCTGAAAAAACCGCAAAACAAATTGCAAATGAGCTAAAAATTCCTGTCATCAAGATAAGCCCACTAAATGAAAACTGGAGTGAAAATCTTATAAACTTTGCTAGAATCATCAGTAAAAACTAAACTTAAAAGAGTATAATAACTGACCTTACGCACTTATTTCTCGAAAAGTCCTACTTTTCACAGAAACTTTT
>CAZXOZ010000026.1:0-16917 GCA_964642805.1 uncultured Sulfurospirillum sp.
TCATCATCTATCACTCTTAAAAGATTTTTCTTTTTTAATTTTTCTATAATCTCTTCCATCTTATCCTCACAATTACAGTATAAACCCGAATAAAGGTCACTCTAAGCAGTATTGTATCTAATTTCGTTTAGGTGTAAATTAAAAAGAAATATATAGTATAATGTCCCCAACAAAAAGAACTACAACAAGCAAAAATTTTATTCCAAAACGATAAAATAAAGTAATGAAAAACTAAGGACAAACATAAACGCTATTTTAGCAATCGAACCATCTGAAAACTTGGTAGTTATTCAGAGGGTTCAATTCTATTGCATAATTCGGATTCGTTGGATATAATATATCAATATATCTTGATATATAACTATAATTATGATACAATTCTACAAAAGGAGCAATATGGACATTTTTTTAAAAACAGTAAGTGCTGTAAATGATGAAACAAGAGTGAAGATTCTTAGATTTATAGAGGGCAATGACGAAGTCTGTGTTTGTGATATTGAGGCTAGTTTTAGCATGATTCAGTCTCGAATATCAAGACATCTAAAGATTTTAAAAGAAGCTGGTTTTTTGAGAGTAGATAGAAGAGGGCGTTGGGCTTACTACTCTATTCGCTCTCCCTTGGATAGATTTAGAGATGAGATACTAAAAGAGATAGGCTATCTTGATATTGAGACTCCTGTTTTAAGTGAAGATAAAAAAGTTCTTATACTTTGTACCGCAAACAGTTGTCGCTCAATCATCGCCGAAGCTTTGATAAACAGATACATAGATGGGGTAAAAGCTTATAGTAGCGGTGTGAAAGCTTCTTTATATGTAAATCCCAATGCCATAGTTGTTCTAAAAGAGGAGGGTGCTTGGAGTGAGAGATACCACTCTAAAGCTCTTGATAGAGTTATGCATATTGATTACGACTTAGTAGTTACGGTGTGTGACAGTGCCAAAGAGAGTTGTCCAGCATTTTTTAGTAGTTGTGAAACTCTACATGTAGGCTTTAGCGACCCAGATAAAAAAGAGCTAGAGGAGTTCAGGGAGACCCTAAGACTTATAAAAGAGAAGCTACTACCGATTGTTAAAAAGAGACTACATGTGGCTTAATTTTGTAGATTATATAGTTTATGATTATTTTGATATGAGCGGTAGGCTTGCAGATGCTTTACACTTTTTTATATATGATTCAGTAAAAATTTTAACTCTTGTTTTTGTCATCATATATCTTATATCTTTCATACAGACATATATAAAAATTGAGACAGTTAGGGATTTTATAAGAGGCAAATCACAGTTTATTGGAAATCTACTCGCTGCTCTATTTGGAGTGGTTACTCCATTTTGCTCTTGCTCTTCAATTCCTCTGTTTTTAGGTTTTACTCAAGCCAAGATACCAAGAAGCACAACTTTTTCATTTCTCATAAGTAGCCCCATGAATAATGAGATAGCAATAGCAATACTCTTTGCAACTTTTGGTTGGGAAGTAGCACTCATATACACTCTTTTTGGTCTAATTGTAGCAGTAGTGGGTGGTTATATTGTTGGGATATTTAGCAAAGATGAGGATATTCTTATAAATATTGCCTATATGGAGCAAAGTGGTGAGGCTAGTTTTGAAAAGCTGCCCTATAAACAAAGAGCTAGTGATGCTTGGCAAAATGCTATGCAGGTTGTTAAAGATATCTATATTTATGTTATCATAGGTATATCTATTGGAGCCTTAATACATGGGTTTGTGCCAGCTGATTTTATAGCTAAGTATGCGGGTGCTGACAACCCTTTTGCTGTTTTGATTGCAGTAGTTGCTGGAGTTCCTATGTATGCTGGAGTTGCCGCTGTTGCACCTCTTATAGAGCCTTTGGTCTCTAAGGGAATGCTAATGGGAACAGCTTTGAGCTTTATGATGGCAGTCTCAGCACTCTCCTTGCCAGAGGCTATGATACTTAAAAAAGTTATGAGTTGGAGGCTAATAGGCCTCTTTTTTGGCATAGTTACAATAGGAATAATCATGGTAGGCTACCTTTTCAATGCCATATTGTAACAGAAACTCCGTTTCGTGCTTCAGTCGCGAGGAATTTTCAAGGGACTTGTTCCTTGAAAAGGGGATAGCAAAAAGGAAACAAGATGAAAATAAAGATTTTAGGAACAGGTTGTGCAAAGTGTAAGGCACTCGAAGAGGCAGTAAAAAAAGCAGTTGCAAAAACAGGAAAATTTGCTCAAATAGAGAAAGTAGAGGATGTTGTTAAAATTATGGAGTATGGTGTTATGAGTACGCCAGCACTTGTAGTAGATGATGCTGTAAAATCAATGGGGAAACTTTTAAGCGAAGAGGAGATTATCGCTTTTCTGGATTAATCCAGATTGGGGACTCTTCAAATGTTGGGTCTCCATCTAAAACTTCATAAGGCTTATAGTTTGCCTTGTAGTTAAGCGATGGACAAGCCTCAACATAGTAGCCAAGATATATCCATGGAAGCTTGTTTGTTTTAGCCATATATATCTGTTGATACATAGAAAATCGTCCTAGTGAAAGATCTGTAAAATCAGGGTCATAAAAAAAGTATATAGAAGATATTCCATCGCTTAAAAAATCTACTAAATCAACTCCCACAAGCTTATCACCAACAAAGTAGAGTATCTCTCTGCCAAACTCCATAGCACCGCAAGCATATAGGTCATGGTAGCTGTTTGCACTTAGAGAGTAGTGCTTCCACCCTTTTTTACTCTCCATGTATTTGTGGTATTTTTCATAAAGATTAAGATGTTGAATTGTTATAGTTGGTTTTTGAACTAAAAATCTTGTATTTTTATTTTTTTTGATAGTTCTTTTTGCACTTTTTGAAAACTGGTATTTTATTGCATCAATGCGAAGAGAGTAGCAATCAGTACAATCAGTACAGTTTGGTCTAGAGTAGTACTCTCCAAAACGCCTCCAACCTCTTTGAACTAGCTTTTGGTTTAGTAGCTCTGGACAGTTTACTATAAACTTGTACTCCATCCGCATTCGTTTATTGCATAAATATGCACACTTTGTTTCAAGTGTTGAAAATTCTACTAGTCTTGATGGTTTCATCTATATCTTCTTTATCCCTGCTTGCTCTATAAAAGACTCAACGCCATCTTTGAGTTTTTTCTCTTTCTCTTTTCTTAGCTCTTCCTCTCTCTTTTCATTTTCCATTTTTTCACTTTTAGCCATATCTTTTTTGAGCTCTTTTAAGTCTTCTAACATAACTACTACCCTTCGTATTGAGAGATTAGGTTGTCTCTAAGCTCTTCAGCTAAAAGCTTCCCATCTTCGCAATATTGTTTAATAAAACTATCTAGCTCATTTAGTATAGCAAAAAGCTCACCTTCTATCTCACTAGAACTCTTCTTTTTAGCTAAAAGTGTCTCAAAAAATACCAATTTTCTCAAAAAATCAGACAGTTTCTCAATTGAGTCATCTTCAGTACTCTCATCAATTAATACATATCTAGGACTCTCTATGCGTTTCATACTGTCAATATCAAGCTTGATAGCCCTGATATGATTTTGAATTGCAACGGAAAATTTCGAGTATTTATCAAAAGTGCTGACCTCTCCTTGTTGGTCTAGGTTGCCTGTGATGTGTCCAATCTGCTTCATAAGCAAAAAAGCTATAAGAGCCGCTACAAAAATGACGGGAAATAGTTGTTCCATAAAAAACCTTTAATTTTTACCCAATTATAGCAAATTATATTAAAGGGCTAATTAACAGCCCTCTACATGTAAAGAATTTTAGTGAGATAGTATCTGATCTAAAAAGAGCTTAAGTCTATCTGACTCTGGGTTTTCAAAAAATACTTCTGGTGTATTTTCTTCCACAATTTGACCCTCATCCATAAAAATCACTCTATCTGCTACTTTTTTAGCGAAACCCATCTCATGAGTAACGCAAACCATGGTTCTGCCCTCGCTAGCAAGTTCAACCATAACATCAAGAACTTCTGAGACCATCTCAGGATCAAGTGCACTTGTTGGCTCATCAAAAAGCATGACATTTGGATTTTTACAAAGACTTCTTGCTATTGCAACTCTTTGTTGCTGTCCTCCTGAGAGCTGATTTGGATATTTGTGTGCTTGATCAGCAATCCCAACTCTATCAAGATACTTCATAGCAATCTCACTCGCCTCTTTTTTTGACTTTTTCTTTACCCAAATTGGAGCTAGTGTTAAGTTGTCTAAAATAGAAAGATGAGGAAATAGATTGAAGTGCTGAAATACCATCGCAACATCCTCTCTTATTTTTTTTATTTTTTTTATATTATCGACAACTTCAATGCCATCAACCATGATGCTTCCCTCTTGAAACTGCTCAAGATAGTTGATACATCGTATAAGTGTAGATTTACCGCTCCCAGAGGGGCCACAAACTACAATAATCTCCCCTTTTTTAACTTCAAGATTTATATCTTTTAAAACATGAAAATCGCCATACCATTTGTTTAAACTCTTAATTTCTATTATATTTTTCAAATTATTACCTACTTTAAATTTGTATCAAACTGTTTTTCTAATCTATCAGAGTATTTACTCATAACATATCCAAACGCCCAAAATATCGCTGTTACAAAAACATAGCCCTCGGTCTCCATGCCAAGCCATCCTGAATCAGCTGCAGTTATGCGAACCATAGCAAGCAGATCAAATAGACCGATTATCAAAACAAGTGTTGTGTCTTGAAATAGAGATATAAAAGCACCAGTCAGGTTTGGAATAGCAACTTTTAAAGCTTGAGGAAGTATGACAAGTAGCATCTTTTGCCAGTATGATAATCCTATGGCATCTGCTGCTTCATACTGTCCTTTTGGTATCGCTTGAAGTCCACCTCTTATAACCTCAGCTACATAAGCTGCTTGAAATAGAGTGATGCCTATTAGGGCTCTAAGGAGCTTATCAAAAGTCATCCCTTCTGGAAAAAATAGAGGTAGAATTATAGAGGACATAAATAGGATGGTTATAAGAGGAACACCCCTGATAAACTCAACATATACAGTACATATACTCCTTATGATAGGGAGATCAGAAGCTCTACCAAAAGCAACAATAACTCCTATAGGAAAAGAGAACACAATACCAACAGCTGCTATAATAACCGTTAAGAGTAAGCCTCCCCACTTGTTGGTAGGCACACTCTCAAGTCCAAAGTATCCACCACTTACAAGTATAAAAGCAACTATAAAATAGGCTACAAAGATAGCAAATTTTGCTTTATTATTTTTTAAAAATACAAAAGATGCAATAACTAGGAAAAATAACCCCAATCCAGCTTGTAGTCTCCACACTTGATTTTCAGGATAGAAGCCGTATAGAAACATGTCCATTTTATTGCCCACAAAGACCCAGCATGCTCCACCACTTGTACAATCCTCTCTTGTTGTTCCTATAAAATCCGCATCAAAGTATACCCATTGCATAAATAGGGGTATAATCCAAAATAGCATAGCAAATCCACAAATAGACATAGCGATGTTTAGTGGCGTGGAGAATAGATTGGTTCTTAGCCAGTATAAAGCTCCTGTATTGCCTGCTGGGGCTACTCTAGCTTTTTTTTGTTCATATATTGCCACTCTATCTTTCCTTGATTTTCATTGTATGGTTAAACCAGTTTAAAACTGCTGATATAACTAAGCTAATGACTAGATATACAAGCATAGTTATAGCGATAATCTCTATCGCTTGTCCAACTTGATTTAGCGATGTTCCTGCAAACACTGTTACAAGTTCTGGGTATCCTATCGCTGCTGCGAGTGAGGAGTTTTTAACTAGGTTTAGATATTGATTTATTGTTGGGGGTATCGCTATTCTAACTGCTTGAGGTAAAATAACAAGTTTTAGTGATTGATATGGAGTTAAGCCAAGTGAAGCGGCCGCCTCTTTTTGCCCCTTGCTAACTGCTTCAATACCACTTCTTACGGCCTCTGCTATAAATGTTGCTGTATATATAACAAGTGCGAAGGTAAGGGCTAAAAACTCTGGTGTTATAGTTTTCCCACCTCTAAAGTTGAATCCTTTTAAAGTTGGATTTTCAAAGTTAAAGCTTGCTCCACCAATAAAATAGGCAACTACTGGAATCACTAAAAGCAGTCCAGCACCAATAAGAAAAACAGGAGAACCCTTTCCAGTTTGCTCTTGCTTCTTAGTTGACCACTTATTGACGATAAAAATTGCTACAAAAGCCAAAACAAATCCAAGCATAACGGCTATTGTAGTTGAGTTCATGTCATGCTGTGGAATATTTAAGCCTCTATTGTTTAGATATATATTGCCTGCAAACTCTAAGCTATCTCTAGGTGAGGGCAGCATCTTCAATACAACATTGTACCAAAATAGAATTTGAAGAAGTATAGGCACATTTCTAAATATATCTATATAAGCTGTAGCCATTTTTTTAATAAGCCAGTTATCCGAGAGTCTCAAAACTCCTACAATCAAACCTAGTAGAGTAGCAAAAATAATACCAACAATACTAATGATAAAGGTGTTTGATAACCCAACTAAAAACACTCTAGCATGTGTATCGGTCTCTTTGAATGATATAGGAGTCTCATAGATTCCAAAACCAGCAGTATTGCCCAAGAACTCAAAACCAGTGTTTATGCCTCTTTGTTCTATATTATGCATCGTGTTTGAACCAATATACCACAAAAAAGCAACTAACCCTATAACAGTAAGTAGCTGAAACAGAAAACCTCTAACCTTTTGATTTCTCAAAGCTTCTAGCATGAGAAATCTTCCTTAAAAAACTGTGACATTTATATCCTTAGATGAAAAAAGAGAGGGGATAACCCTCTCTTTGTTGAGTTTGATTTCTATCTAAAAGGAGGAGAGAATTGCAATCCACCTTTTGACCACATTGCATTTATGCCTCTCTCTATATTTAGAGGAGTATTAACACCAACATTTCTCTCAAAAATCTCACCATAATTTCCAACTTGTTTTATGATTTGGTAAGCCCAGTCTGCATTTAGCCCAAGATTTGCTCCCATGTTGCCCTCTGTTCCTAGAATCCTCTTGACTGTAGGGTTATTGGAGTTTTTCATCTTAGTTGCATTTTGACTTGTAATGCCATGCTCTTCAGCTGCTTTTATTGCATTTAAAGACCATCTTACTACATTGAACCATACATCATCACCTTGTCTCACAACAGGACCTAAAGGCTCTTTAGAGATAATCTCAGGAAGAACGATATGTGCTTTTGGGTCTTGCATGATAGTTCTTAGGCCGTAAAGCTGAGAAGCATCTGAAGTTAAGATATCGCATCTGCCAGTCTCGTAACTTTTTCTTACTTGATCATTTGTATCATAAGTATTTACTTTGTAGCTCATGTTGTTTGCTCTAAAGAAATCAGCAACATTAAGCTCAGTGGTAGTACCAGCTTGGATACAAAGAGTTGCACCATCAAGATCCATGGCACTCTTAACACCTAAATCTTTTCTTACCATAAAGCCTTGACCATCGTAGTAGTTGACACCAGCAAAGTTTAAACCAAGAGATGTGTCTCTAGTTTGTGTCCAAGTTGTATTTCTTGAAAGAAGGTCAACTTCACCAGACTGAAGAGCAGCAAATCTCTCTTTTGCAGTTAGGTGAACAAACTTAACTTTTGAAGCATCGCCTAAAACAGCTGCAGCCACAATACGGCAACCATCAACATCCATACCTCTATATTTTCCGCCACTCGTAACCTCAGAGAAACCTGGAAGTGCTCCATCTATACCACACTTAACGAAGCCCTGCTTCTTTGTATCCTCTAGTGTGCCAGCAGTCGCACTCATGCCGACCAATACTAGTGCAGCTAATGAAAACTTAGCAAATTTAGTCATGTAAATCCTTTAAATTGAAATTTATGTGAGTCTTAAACAGTTAACTTTAAGAGACGCATAAGATTATTATACACAATTTTTTTTTAATTTAATTTAATTAATATACAAAGTGCAAATAATCGTGAAAAATGTCAAAATTGTTTCATTGTGTAACAATATCGCTCAAGGAGTATAAATTGTCTATTTTTTAGATATAATTGTGAAAATAAAAAAAGGTTGATAGAATGAAATGGTCAAAAGAGTCATGGAGAGAGCTTAATATAAAGCAACAACCAACCTATCCAAGTATTGAAAAGTTAAATGATGTTGAAAAAGAGTTAAATAGATTTCCACCACTTGTTTTTGCGGGTGAGGTAAGAAAACTAAAAAATGAGTTAGTCAAGGTTGGACGAGGTGAGGCATTTTTACTTCAAGGTGGAGATTGTGCTGAGAGTTTTAGTGAGTTCGGTGCTGACAACATAAGAGATATGTTTAAAGTGATGATGCAAATGGCAGTAGTTCTTACTTTTGCAGGTGGTTGTCCTGTAGTGAAAATAGGGCGCATAGCAGGTCAGTTTGCAAAACCTCGCTCATCAGATTTTGAAGAGTTTAATGGTGTAAAGCTTCCGAGCTATAGAGGCGATATCATTAATGACAATGAGTTTACAGAGCAATCAAGAGTTCCTGATCCTGCTAGAATGATAAGAGCATATAATCAATCAAGTGCGACTATGAATCTGCTTCGCGCATTTGCTAGAGGTGGTATGGCAGATTTGCATAAAGTGCATAAGTGGAATTTAGATTTTGTAAAAAAAGGTAAACTTGGAAAGAAATACCAAAATCTAGCTGATAAAATTACACAGACTTTAGAGTTTATGGAGGCATGTGGAATCACTTCAGCAAACACTCCAACCATAAATGAAACTACTCTATACACCTCCCATGAAGCACTTTTAATGAACTATGAAGAGGCTTTAACAAGAGAGGATAGCTTGAGTGGAGGCTGGTATGACTGCTCTGCTCACATGCTTTGGATTGGAGATAGAACAAGAGATGTTGATGGTGCACATGTAGAGTTTCTAAGTGGAGTTAAAAACCCAATAGGCATAAAAGCGGGTCCAACTATGACACCTGAAAACCTAATAGAGCTTATCGAAAAAGTAAATCCTCAAAATGAAGAGGGAAGACTAAATATAATCATAAGAATGGGGGCTGATAAAATCCAAGAGGAGCTTCCAAAGCTAGTTCAAGCAGTTAAAAAACATGGTAAAAATGTTATCTGGTGCATAGACCCAATGCATGGCAACACCATAAAAACATCAAATAACTACAAAACAAGAGAGTTCAAAGAGATTCTTAGAGAGGTAGAAGGCTTTTTTGAAGTACACAAAAAAGAGGGCACTTTTCCTGGTGGAGTTCACCTAGAGATGACGGGACAAGATGTTACAGAGTGCACTGGTGGACATAAAGATATAACTGAAAAAAACCTTGAAGAGAGATACCATACTCACTGCGACCCAAGACTAAATGCAGATCAAGCTTTAGAGCTTGCATTTTTGATAGCTGAGTCTTTAAAAGAGGCTAGAAGCAACAAAAAAGAGAGATAACTTTTTTTGTTGCTATTGACATCTATATGCTATTTTGTTATAATTTTACATACATTCATAGATGTATGTAAAACAGAACAGGATAAAAAATGGCAAGAAAAACAAAAAAAGAGGCTTTAGAGACAAAAGAAGCCATCATAAACTCCGCAAAAAAACTCTTTTATAAAAATGGCTTTAAAAATACCACTCTAAATGATATAGCGATAGATATAGGACAGACTAGAGGAGCTATCTATTGGCATTTTAACTCTAAAGAGGAGATTTTTATCTCAATCTATGATGAGTTTATGTATAGACTAGATGATATTATTGCTAAGACAATAGGTAAAAAAGATGCTAATATCGACTCGATTTGTGAGTATATGCAAAAATCAATGTACATGCTAGTAAATGACTATGAATATAGAGCGACTTTAGATCTGTTACTCTTTAGAACTGAATTGACACCAAAACTTCAAATCCTAAAAGACAGGAATAATCTATGGACTAAAGAGATATTAAATATAGCTTCAACCATCATTGACAAACATCTTGAAAGTGGAGATTTTAAAACCAACTTGACAAGTAGAGAGCTTGCTGTATCCATAGTGTCTATGCACAGAGGGTTAGCTTTTGTCTACACGATGAATAACGAAATACTTCCCTCGGATAACTCCTATGAAGCGATAATAGATGCTTTCTTTCAAAATTTATGGGAGGCGGATAGGGATGAGATTTAATATTTTATTTATTATAATTACTGTGAGCTTAAATGCAACAACACTAAAAAACCTTCAAGATATAGCCGTGGAAAATAGAGAGATTTTACAGAGGTATAAACAGAGCATTGAGATTGCAAGACAAGATGTGATTATTGCAAAAAGTAGAAGTCTTCCTAGGGTTGATGTAGCCTATATCGCAAACTCTCTAAATAGCGATACTCCTTTTGGAGAGAGTAGAGAAAATAGCATGATAAAAGGGTCAATATCTTACAATATTTTTTCAGGCTTTAGAGATAAGTATAGTGTTCTATCAGCCAAATATATGGTGGACTCTAGGGAGCTAAAAACTCAAAGCATAGAGCAAGAGATAAAAATGAGTGTTGCTTTGCATTTTACTGATATATTCTCAAAAAAGATGGGTGTAGAGGTTTCGCAAAAAAACTATGAAGCATTCACTCAGCTCTACCTTGAGAGTCAAAAAAAATTTGAAGTAGACATCTTAGATAGAAGTAAGCTTCTTAGTGTTAAAGTTGAGCAAGATAACGCACTAATAAACCTTCAAAAAGCTAAAGCAGACCTACAGATGAGTATCAATAGTCTTAATCTAGCGACTGGTTATAGCGTAGTTTTAAATGAGCTGGATTTTGGACTTTTTGCTACTATGCCGCAGATTGTGCAAGTAGAGAAAAACATGAATACTATGCTTACAAAAAGAGGGGATATTGGGGCATTAAAAAAGATTATTGGTGCTTTGGGGGCTAAGAGTGGTGCTGTAGACTCTTTGTACTATCCAACTGTTGATATAGTTGGATCCTATACTCTTTATGATGACTCACTTTTTATTGGAGCTGGAAATAGGCCTCAAGATGATGAGACAAGGGTGCAGTTTCTTCTCTCGTACAATCTATATGACGGAGGAACAAGAGATGCAAAGAGAGCAAAATCAAGAGCCGATGAGCTCTCTTTAAGTCTTGAGTTGATTGAGTTTGAAAATAGCCTTAAAAAAGAGTTAAAAAATCTCTATCTTGGATATGAAGTTTCAAAAAGCAATATGGAGGCTACAAAAACAGGAAAAGAGCTAGCTAAAGAGAATCTCAGAGTTGCAAAACTTTCAGAAAAAGAGGGATTGATAACAACGGCAGAA
Source organism: uncultured Sulfurospirillum sp. (assembly GCA_964642805.1). Lineage (GTDB taxonomy): Bacteria > Campylobacterota > Campylobacteria > Campylobacterales > Sulfurospirillaceae > Sulfurospirillum_A. Next base: position 11,261 of record CAZXOZ010000026.1, read on the forward strand.
CTCTTAAAAGCAATCACAAATCTAGCAAGAGCACAGATGAGCAATATAGATGCAAAAAATGCACTATTTAAAAACTACTTTGGCATAGTTAGATTAGTAGAGGGTTTTTAATGAAAAATCTACTTTTAATCGCAGGGGCATTGTTAATCCTAAGTGGTTGCACGGAAGATATAAAAAAACAAGAGAGAGTTATAAGACCTGTAAAGACTCTACATGTAAAGAGTGAATTGAATACTTTTAGATTTGAAACTCCTGGAACTATTAGAGCCTCCAAAAGAGCCCAATTGAGCTTTAATGTATCTGGTACTATAGTCGCTTTAAATGCGAAAGAGGGTAATGAAGTTAAAAAAGGAGACTTAATTGCAAGGATTGATAGAAAAGATTTTGAAAACAACTATCTAGTAGCTCAAGCAAATCTAAAGCAGGCTCAACTTGTTTTTGATCGCTATCAGTCTCTTTTTAAGCAAAATGCGATTGCAAAAGCTCGCTTAGATAGGGCTATACAGGATTTTGATACTGCAAAAGCGAGTATGAAAATTGCTAAAAAAGCTTTAAGTGATACAGAGCTAAGAGCCTACTTTTCAGGAACTATATCAAAAAGACATGTAGAGAATTTTAGAAATATTGCAGCAAAAGAGCCGATTGTTAGTATTGAAGATAGGTCGATGTTAGAAATAGTAGTACATGTGCCTCAGAGGATTATGGTTGTATTTGATAAAGAGAGTATCATGTCTTTGAGTGCATCGCTTGATGCAATTGGGGATAAAAAATTTCCGCTTACACTAAAAGAGGTCTCTATTAAGGCTGATAGTTCGACTAGAACTTTTGCTATTACTTTATCCATGGAGCCACCAAAAGAGTACAATATCTTAACAGGCATGACAGCTAGTGTGGAGGCTGTTTTGTATAAAAACAACAAAGAGGATAGGATTTTAGTACCTGTAAGTTCAGTTTTAGGGAGCCTAGATAATAAGACTTTTGTATGGATTTATAGCGAAAAAAGCAGAAGTGTTTCTAAGAGAGAGGTTGAGATAGGGGAGATAAGTGGAGCTAAAATTGAGATAAAATTTGGACTAGAAGTAGGAGAGACTATAGTTAGTGCGGGAGTAAACTATCTTGCTGAAGATATGGTTGTTAGACCTCTTGATGGCAAGATTGGACAGTAGAGATGAATATCGCTGAGCTTACTATAAAAAATAGTGTTACTGCTTGGGTTGTTGTAGTTGTTTTATTTATTGGAGGCATACTCTCATTCAATAATTTAGCAAAACTTGAAGACCCTAATTTTGCAATCAAAGAGGCACTCGTTATCACCAACTATCCAGGAGCATCTGCTCTTCAGGTCGCTTCTGAAGTTAGCGAAAAACTAGAGATTGCAATAGGGCAAATGAGTCAAGTTAGATTTACAGAGTCAACAAATGCATTTGGATTGTCAATCATAAAGGTAACAATCAAAAAGCACTATGATGCCCAAGCACTCCCTCAGGTCTGGGATGAGCTAAGAAGAAAAGTAGGCGATACTCAAAGCTCTCTGCCTGTAGGGGCTTATCCATCTTTAGTAAATGATGCATTTGGTGATGTCTATGGCATACTCCTTGCTATTACTGCTGATGGATACTCTTATGCGGAGCTTGAAAAGTTTGCTGATATGCTCAAATATGAGCTCTCTTTAGTTAAAAATGTAGCAAAGATAGAGATATGGGGGGAGCAAAAAGAGGCTATACATGTAGAGATTTCAAGAGCTGATATGGCAAAATTGGGAATAGGCATGGATAGTGTAATCAGTGCTTTAAATATACAAAATAGAGTTTTACCAGCAGGGGCTATAGAGGTAGATAGAGATTTTATAAAGATAAATCCAACAGGCACTACTCTTAGTATGGATGATATTGCAAATTTAAATATTATAGACCCCTCCTTAGGAAGGGTTTTAAAGCTAAAGGATATAGCAACTTTAACGAGAGGTTATATCGAACCAGCTGAGGAGATTTTAAGACACAACTCAAAAGAGGCACTTTCGCTTGGAATATCTATTGTTGAGGGAGGGAGTGTTATAGACCTTGGTAAGAGCATAGAGAGAAGAATCTCTGAACTTGAACCTCGTATTCCGATTGGGTTTGAGATAGACTATATCAACAATCAGCCAAAAGATGTTGAAAGAGCGATTGGTGGCTTTTTGCTTAATTTTTTAGAGGCTGTGGCTATAGTATTTGTTGTTTTACTTGTTTTTATGGGTATTAGAAGTGGCTTACTTGTGGGGTCTGTTTTGGTTTTGACCGTGCTAGGGACATTTATGTTTATGAGGTTTTATGGTGTTGATTTACAGAGGATTTCACTAGGAGCCATGGTCATAGCTTTGGGAATGTTGGTGGATAATGCGATTGTAGTTACTGAGGGGATACTGATACGATTAAGAGCTGGAGACAGTAAGCTTCAAGCTGCAAAAAAAGTTGTTTCACAAAACATGATGCCTCTTTTGGGGGCGACTATCATATCCATACTGGCATTTGCTTCTGTTGGTGCTTCTCAAAACGAGGCTGGCGAATTTACGAGGTCTCTTTTTTATGTCATTTTAATATCACTGTTGCTAAGTTGGGTTACTGCTTTGAGCCTAATACCTCTTTTTGCTCATCGTTTTTTAAAGATAAGTGATAGAAAAAAGAGTGATAATCCATATAGCGGTTTTATTTTTGTAACATATAGATACACTTTAGAGTTTTGTTTAAGGTTTAGATGGCTGACTCTGTTTTTAATGGCAATAATGCTTTTTAGCGCATTGTATCTCTTTATTCAACTAAAGGGCAGTTTTTTTCCGCCATCAACAAGAGCTCAATTCTTAATTCACTACCATCTTCCAGAGGGAAGCGACATAAGAGCAACTTCCCAAGACTTAAAAAAGCTTGAGACTCATCTACTTCAAGATGAAAGAGTCACTTCAGTAGCATCGTTTATCGGAAATCCTGCTCCTAGATTTATGCTAACATTTAATCCAAATATGACGCCAACAAAATCATATGGTATGATTATCGTTAAAACTAAAGAGTATGCCGTGATAGATGGCTTAGTTGCAGAGCTTGAAAAGCATTTAGCGGTAAATTTTCCTGATGCTCAACCAAAGATAAAAAAAATTGTCATAGGTCCTCCAGATAATGCAAAGATTGAGGTTCGCTTTAGTGGTAGTAATCCCGCAGTTTTACGAGAGCTCTCCAAAAAGAGTAAAGAGATTTTTAGAGCAACACCTCTATCGACCTCTATAAAAGATGATTGGAGGCATAAAGTAAAGGAGATTAGACCCCAATTTTCAAAGATAGATGCACTAAATGTTGGTATCTCAAGAGATGATTTTCATCAAGCTCTAAAGATAGCAACAACTGGTAAAACTATCGGAGTGTTTCGCGAAGATGACAAGCTTATACCTATCATCCTAAGATACAAAGAGAGTGAGAGAGTAGGTGCACAAAATCTAAATAACCTTCAAATCTTTAGTCCGATAACAAGAGAATCAATTCCCATAAAACAAGTAACTTCAGAGATAAAAACGCAGTGGAGCGATGCACTTATCAGAAAAAGAGATGGAAAATACACCATCACAGTATCTTGCGAGCCAATCAACGGAGTTTTAGCAAGTGAAGTTCTTTCCAAAGTGAAAGATAAGATTGAAAACATAGAGCTACCTATAGGCTACAAAATGCAATGGGGAGGTGAGTTTGAAAGCTCAAGAGATGCTCAAGCCTCTTTGTTAACAACTCTGCCACTTACATTTTTAGCTATGGCATTTATCTTGGTACTTCTTTTCAATAGTGTCAAGATACCAATCATAATTTTTCTTACTATTCCTCTAATTCTTATCGGTGTTGCAACAGGACTTTTTGTAACCAATCTACCCTTTAGTTTTATGGCACTATTGGGCTTTTTGAGTCTAACAGGAATGCAGATAAAGAACTCAATAGTCCTAATTGACCAGATTAATGTTGACTTAAAAAGTGGATACAATCAATACGATGCGATTGTCCATGCCTCCATAAGTCGCCTAAGACCAGTCGCTATGGCAGCAATTACAACAGTCTTAGGAATGATACCACTGGCAACAGACGCATTTTTTAATGGCATGGCAGTAACAATCATGGCGGGACTAAGCTTTGCAACAGTGCTAACTTTGATTGTATTGCCAGTTTTCTATGCGATTGTGTTTAATGTAAAAAAAGGATTACAGTAGGTATCAGTTTAACAAGATAATGAAAATATGCAAGAGTAAAATTGAGGACTAAAGTCTCTCTTAAGAGCAATACATATATAATATTTCTCAAATTAAGCAAAAAAGGGGAGATAAGTATGTCAAGTAGTAACGCAATCAAGTTTTACAGTGGAGAGCAGATTCCAGTTGAGCAACACAAGGTAAGAGTAGTTCAAAAGCTTTTTTTAAAGCCGATAGATGAGCGAAAAAAGGCGATGGAGGATGCTGGATTTAATACATTTTTGCTTGATACTAAAGATGTTTTTCTTGACATGTTGACGGACTCTGGAACCAATGCCATGAGCGACAATCAAGTCTCATCTATGCTTCGTGCTGATGATGCTTATGCTGGTTCTCAAAGCTTTTATCGCATGGAAGAGGCGGTACGAGATGTTTTTGGTAAGCACTTCGTTATGCCTGTTCATCAAGGAAGAGCAGCGGAAAATATAATCTCACAAGTCTTTATAAAAGAGGGCGATGTTATCCCTATGAACTACCACTTTACGACTACAAAAGAGCATATGGAGATAAACGGCGGCACAGTTTTGGAGATATATACAGATGATGCACTTAAGATAAAAAGTAGCGTGCTATTTAAGGGTAATGTCGATATAGAGAGACTAAAGGGTGTGTTCAAGGAGTATGGAAAAGAGAGAATACCTTTTGTTCGTTTAGAGGCATCAACAAACTTGATAGGTGGACAGCCTTTTTCTATGCAAAACATGCGAGATGTTAAAAAGATTGCAGATGAGCATGATACGATGATTGTTCTTGATGCTAGTTTGATTGGAGAGAATGCATACTTTATCAAAAAACGAGAGGCTGAGTTTAAAGATGTATCTATAAAAGAGATTTTAAGAGAGATGTGTAGTTATGCTGATCTTATCTACTACTCAAGCCGAAAAGTAACCTCTACTCGTGGTGGCGGGATAGTGACTGATAGTAAAGATTTGTACTTAAAGATGAGAGATTTACTTGTTTTGCTTGAAGGCTTTTTGACTTATGGTGGTATGTCAGTTAGGGAGATTGAGGCTTTGGCTATCGGTATTCATGAGACTTGTGATGAGACTGTTATAGGTCAATCCCCAGAGTTTATAGAGTACGCGGTTAATGCTCTTGATGATGTTGACATACCTGTTATCACTCCTGCTGGTGGGCTTGGGTGTCATATAGATGCTAAAGGTTTTCTCTCACATGTTCCACAAAATGACTATCCTGCAGGAGCTTTGGCATCGGCACTTTTTATGATTTCAGGCATAAGAGGCATGGAGAGAGGTACGATTTCTAGTGTTAGAGATGAGAATGGAGATGATATCTTGGCTGATGTTGAGCTTCTTCGTTTGGCATTTCCTCGTAGAGTATTTACACTTTCACAGACTATGTTTATGGTGGATAGAGTGAAGTGGCTCTATGATAATCGTGA
>CAZXOZ010000027.1:0-16288 GCA_964642805.1 uncultured Sulfurospirillum sp.
CTCGCGACCCCAACCTTGGCAAGGTTGTGCTCTACCGCTGAGCTATTCCCGCAATCAAAAAAGAGATGAAATTGTACCATTTATTTTCTTAAATGTAAATAGTCGCACTTAAAAATATAAATTTAGCTATAATAAGAAAAAATATAAGGGTTTATATGCGCAGTGATCAAGTAAAAAAAGGATATGATAGAGCCCCTCATAGGAGTCTACTTAGAGCAACAGGTGTAAAAACAGAGGATTTTGAAAAGCCGTTTATTGGTGTTGCAAACTCATATATAGATATTATTCCTGGACATTTTTTCTTGCAAGATTATGGAAAAATAATAAAAGATGAGATAAGAAAAAATGGCTGTGTTCCGTTTGAGTTTAATACAATTGGTGTTGATGATGGGGTTGCTATGGGACATGATGGTATGCTCTACTCTCTTCCTAGTCGTGAGATTATAGCTAGCTCTATTGAGACAGTTATGAATGCCCATAAGCTCGATGCTATGATCTGTATGCCAAACTGTGATAAGATAGTTCCTGGTATGATTATGGGAGCTTTAAGAGTCAATGTTCCTACTGTTTTTGTTAGTGGAGGACCTATGCAAAAGGGATATACTAAAGATGGTAAACCCATCGACTTAGCAACTGCATTTGAAGCGGTAGGAAGGTTTGAGATAGGCGAGATAGATGAGGCTGAGTTGCTTGATATTGAGTGCAATGCATGTCCAGGGAGTGGAAGCTGTTCGGGTATGTTTACTGCAAATAGCATGAATACTCTTTGTGAAGCGATGGGCATAGCTTTGCCTGGCAATGGAACGATCCTCTCTCTAACTCCTGAGCGAGAGGTGCTTATAAGAGCGGCCGCAAAGAGAGTGTGTGAAATTGCAATTGATGATAGATATAAGATTAGAAATATACTGAATGAAAAAGCGGTAAGAAATGCTTTCTCTATAGATATGGCTATGGGTGGAAGTTCGAACACTATTCTTCACATGTTGGCTATCGCAAAAGAGGCTGGAGTTGATTTTAATATATCTGATATAAACGATATAAGCAAAAAAGTCTCACATATAGCAAAAATATCTCCATCGATTGAGCATATTCATATGGAGGATGTTGACAGAGCAGGTGGGGTTAATGCAGTCATGAAAGAGATAAGCAGAAGAGACAATAGCTCGCTCTATATGGATAACTTAACAGTAACAGGCGAGACAATAAAGAAGAGGATAGAGAGTTCTGAAATTAAAGATGGCGATATAATACGCACTTTAGAAAATCCATACTCAAAAGTTGGTGGTTTAGCGATACTTTTTGGTAATCTTGCAGAGGGTGGATGCGTTATAAAAACAGCAGGCATTATTGGTGAGAGAAGATTTATAGGGAAGGCTGTATGTTTTGATTCTCAACAAGCGGCGATTGCAGGAATAGTTGGCAATAAGGTTAAAGCTGGTGATGTTGTAGTTATTCGTTACGAAGGTCCTAGAGGCGGTCCTGGCATGCAAGAGATGTTAGCTCCTACAAGTCTTATTATGGGCAAAGGGCTTGGTGAAAGTGTAGCCCTTATTACTGATGGTAGGTTTAGTGGTGCAACTCGTGGTTTGAGCATTGGCCATATTAGCCCTGAGGCTGCTGAGGGTGGAATGATAGGGCTTCTTGAAGATGGGGACAAAATCTCTATTGATGTTGATAAGTATACTATAGAGGTGAATTTGAGTGAAGAGGAGTTAGAAAAAAGAAGAGCTGATTTTAAGCCAATAGTAAAAACTATAACAGGAAGCTGGCTGAAGCAGTATAGACTGTTAGTTACAAACGCAAGTAGTGGAGCAGTTTTAAGGACCGAGTTTTAAATGGAATTTATAAACCTGCTGTTGCAACACACCATAACAATGTTAGCGATAGTAGATCCTCTTGGGGTGAGTGCAATTATGCTTTCACTTCTTCCTGCAACTGTAACAAAAGAGGAGGTAGATAAGATTGCCTTAAAATCTACAATTACTATCATTATAGCATTTGTAGTTGTTTTTCTTGTTGGGAACCTTTTGTTAAAACTTTTTGGAATAGAGTTAGACTCTATAAAAGTTATGGGCGGTTTAATTCTTCTCTTGATGGCTATAAAGATGGTTAATGGTACTAGTAGTAGTAAAAATCACACAAAAGAGGAGCGTGAAGAGGCTAGGAGCAATGAAGAATTTTCTGTAATTCCTCTAGCAATTCCTATTACATTTGGACCAGGAATTTTTGCTACGATTATTATTTTAAAAGGAAAAGTTAGTAGTATTGTGGAGTTAGTAGCTTTTGTGTTAGCTTATCTTATAGTCGCTTTAGCTGTCTATCTCTCTTTTAAAAATAGTATATATATCAAAAAGTATCTAGGCATTACTGGGCAGAAAATTATCACTAGATTGATGGGGCTTATTGTGGGAGCGATAGCAGTTCAGTTTGTTCTCTCTGGAAGTGCTTCGCTTGTGAGAAGCTACTGGGGTAGTATGTAGGCTGATTTTTTCGCTAAAATGTCGGTATAGTATCTACATGTAAAGGATAATTAAAATGAGAGTATCAGCAAAAACTCCTCCCAATCTCACCTTAATAAATGATACTCAAAGTATAAAAGAAGCTATTTCTAAACTTAATAGCACCAAACAAAACCAATTGAAGCCAAATAACATACAACAGACTATAAATACTTTACTAAGAGAGCTTAGTGGTGGTACAAAGACAAAAGAGGTAGTACTACAAGAGATAAAGCAGAGCGATATTTCAAAAATGATTAAAAGCACGACAAGTGAGCTAAAAGCTCTTTTAAATTTTATTAAAAATGATAAAACTCTCTCTAGATTTACTCCTATTTTAGAAAAATTGATTCTACATGTGAAGGATATAAGCCCTGAAGCCTTGAAACAAGAGCTAGCAAAGTCAGGTGTTTTGATGGAGGCTAAACTATCATCTATAAAAGTGCAGACTATGCCAACTCTTCTAAAAGAGACTCTAGTTGCTTTGAAAAATTTACTCATAAAGACTACTCCAAAACAAGATCAAACAGTTCTGAAGGCAATTGAAGTTCTTTTGGGAGCAAAGAGAGCAGATAAAGATTTTGAGTTATCCCTGCAAAACTTGATAAGAGATATAAAAAATTCTCCTGATTTATCAAAAAAGGTTAGTTTAGTATTGAGGCAAATTGAGGATTTAAAGCTAAAAGATACAACCATAAAAGAGCTTTTAAATCATTTAAAGCAGACTATTTTGAAAACACCACAAGAGAGCGCTTTAAAGGACATAGAGAAAATTTTAAATGCTCCAAAGGCCGATAAAGGCTTTATTGATGAGATTAAAACACTTATAACAAACCTAAGGCAGAGCAAAGCACTAGACAGACCAATTGTTCAAATCGTAGCAAAACTTGAAGATTTAGTGCAAAAAAGCTTACTCATAGAATCAAAGATACAAAACTCCACGCAGTCAACTCCACAAGAGATTGCGAAAGTAACAACTCAAATCAAACAAATTTTAAATAGGCTAGAAATATTGACTCTAAATCCAGCTAAAGAGTCAATTTTAGAAAAAAAATCGCAAGAGATACTCAAGCTAGTAGAGCAGACTTTAAAAACGATAGAGTTTTTTCCAAGAGAGCTAAGTAGGGCTACTATATCAGAAAAAATAAAGCAGATAGTCAATCTCATAAAAAGTGAGATGATAAAAAGTGATGCAAAAAGCCCTCTACATGTAGAGGTTGCAAAGCTCGTAAATAAACTTGAAATAGTAATGAAGGAGCAAATTGCAACAAAGCAGATAGTACCGAACCAGAGGCTTTTGACGGATATTTCTATAAAACATGAGTTAGTTAACGATATAAAATCAGTGCTTTTAAGCATAAAGAGTGAATTAGCTACGCAAACTACTTCATCTTCGAGAGAGATATTTTTGCAAGTTGATAGACTTTTGATACAGATTGAGTCCTTTCAGCTCCTCTCTCTTAGCTCAAACTCTCTAAGCACCTATCTTCCTTTTTTATGGGATGGACTTCAAGAGGGGCAAGTAAGTTTGAAAAGTTTAGAGGAAAATCGCTTTTTTTGTGAGATAAATCTTAAGTTAAAAGAGCATGGTAAAATAGATTTAATGATGATACTTTTTGAGGAGATTCATCTCAATATCTCTATGTTTGCAGAAAAAAAAGAGTTTATTAGTTTGGTTAGAGAGAACTTATCATCACTAAAGCAAGGAATAAATAGGCTTGGATTAATCCCCTTGAGTGTTGAGCTAAAAATAAGAGAGACTGAAGATGAAGTACAAAGCCATTCACTAGGAGCGGGGTTAAACATAGAGGCATGATAGATATAGAGAAGATTTTAGAGAATCAGTTTGGATTTAATAGCTTTAGAGCATTGCAAAAAGAGAGTATTGATGCGATTACATGTGGAGAAGATCTGCTTACTATCTTGCCAACAGGTGGAGGTAAGTCGCTTTGCTATCAGCTGCCAGCACTCTATTTTAAAGAGAAGCTCACCGTTGTTATCTCTCCTTTAATAGCCCTCATAAATGACCAAGTTATTGGACTAAGGCAAAATGGCATAAGTGCTGATAAGCTAACAAGTGAGCTAACGCAACATGATATAAATGAGGTCTATAAAAAGCTATACAGCAAAGAGATTTCACTTCTTTATGTATCTCCCGAGAGAGCCAATATGGAGAGCTTTAAGTTACTTTTATCTGAGCTTGATGTTAGTTTTATAGTTATAGATGAAGCTCACTGCGTTAGTGAGTGGGGGCATGAGTTTAGACCTGACTATAGAAGATTACACTTTTTAAAAGAGGAGTTCTCACATATACCAATCGCTGCTTTTACTGCAACTGCAACTTCAAGAGTAGCAGATGATATTGTAGCTTCACTAAGGTTAAACAATCCAAAGAGATTAAAGGGGAGTTTCTTTAGAGATAACCTTATCTTAAATGTAAAGAAAAGAGTAGGAAACGGAAGAGTTGAGCTTGCTAACTTTTTAAAAAATTATGAGAGTGAGAGTGGCATAGTCTATACTTTTACAAGAAAAGAGACTGAGGAGTTGGCGAGATTTTTAAGTGACCGTGGTTTTAGTGCTTTGGCATATCATGCGGGACTAAGTAATGAGACAAGACGCAAGACGCAAGAGCATTTTATAAAAGATGAGACTAAAATCATAGTTGCTACTATAGCTTTTGGCATGGGTATAGATAAGAGCAATGTTCGTTTTGTAGTTCACATGGATCTGCCAAAGAGCATGGAGAGCTACTATCAAGAGATTGGTAGAGCAGGAAGAGATGGGCTTAAGAGTGAGTGTTTATTGCTCTATACTATGGGCGATGTAGTCAAGAAGAGTGAATTGATGAGTTCTATTGAGGATGATAGGTATAGAAATCTTGCTAAAAATAAGATAGAGGAACTTTATGCTTATGCAAACTCTAGGGATTGTAGACATAAAGCGGTTACTGCCTACTTTGAAGAGAGTTTGGGTGAGTGCGAAACTCTTTGTGATAATTGTCAAAAAGAGGATGCTCATGAGATAGATATAACTAAAGAGGCTAGGATGTTCCTCTCTGCTGTATATCGAACAGGACAGAGTTTTGGCAAAGCTCACATCATAGATATACTAAGAGGCAGTAAAAATATGAAAGTGCTTGATAATAGACATGACAAGCTTAGTGTTTACAGCATAGGAGCACAGATAACAAAGAGTAGTTGGAGTTTGATAATTGATAAACTTTTTGAGATAAAAGCGATAAGAAGAGGAGAGTTTAGAGAGCTGGTTTTGACTCATTTTGGAGTCGAGGTTTTAAAAGGGAGAGTTGAAGTGGGTGGCGATGAGGAGATATTTCAAAAGCGAGATAAAAAAGTCTCTCTAGTAAAAAAGAGTGATTTTGAGCATAAAGATGAGCATTTTGAAGCCCTTAGAGAGCTTAGGGCAGAAATTGCAAAAGAGGCTGGAGTTCCTGCTTATATAGTCTTTTCAGACGCAACCCTAAAAGAGATGGCGAGTAGCTTGCCTCAAGATGAAGAGAGTTTTTTGGAGATTAATGGAGTAGGGCTAGTTAAGCTAGAGAGATATGGCAAGCAGTTTATGAGCAAGATAAGAGAACTAGGGTGAAATATACAGAAGTTTACTTCGTGCTTCAGTCGCGAGGAATTTTTAAGGGGCTTCGCTCCTTAAAAAGGGGAGAGTAGAATGAAGAAAGCTGTAGCCTTAAAATGTGACATGGAAAAAGAGAGTGTTTCAAAAGTTATAGCAAAAGGTAAAGGAGATATTGCTAGCAGAATCATAAAGATAGCCCAAGAGAATGAGCTACCTATAAAAAAAGATGAAGACCTAGTAGAGCTACTTACTAAAATCGATATCGACCAAGAGATACCACAAAACTTATATAAAGCTGTCGCCGAAGTCTTTAGTTTTATATATAATATTACAAACAAAGAGCCAAAAAAGCCTTAGTCTAGTTTTTTCTTGAGACCTCATATCCAAAAATAATCTCTTTTTTTCTATTGGGTTCTAGTCTGAAGTTCCATATAGTTTTACCCTCAGCACTTTGAGAGTCAAACTCAGGAAGAGCTAGAGTTTTTACCACTATGTCTGCATCTTTGGAGATGGGAACTCTCTCTATAAACTCTATGTTTGTAGAGTTGGGCTTTTTGTTTGATATTGTATACTTCCAGTTTTGAGTTGAGATTTTTTTATCGCCAAAAAATGTCTTTTCATCTAGTGTTTTAACAAGCTCTTTTTCTACTTGTATATGTTCATCTTCTCCAAAATATAGCTTCGTATCTTCTGTTTTTTGAATTCTTTTTATATGCTTAGACGCTATTGCTCTTTGGTTTAAAAAGAGATTTGCACGAGCACCAATATAGTTTTTTTGGCTTTTAAATCTAGCTTCAAGATATGCTCTATTTGTACCAAATGCATCTATGACGCTCTTAAATGAGGCATCAGCAATCTCTTTATCGATTTCAAGGAGATTATTTTTGCCAGCTTGTAATGCTACGGACTTTATCTTGTAGAGTGACTTAGTTATTGACTCTTGATGTTGAATCTTTGGACTGCTCATGGTGACGGCTTGAACGCCATCTAAAGCTTTATTCATTATTTTTTCAGAAGTGTATATTCTGTTTTGACCTAAAAATCTAGGGCGAAAAGGTTGAGGAGCTACACTCTGGTTAAACCTATATGAGTGGATGTTTATATCTATCTGTTCAAAGCTCTCAACACTTTTAAAGTAGAGAGTTGCTTTTTTTTCTATGGACACTGATTTGTTATTGGTATTTGCATTTATATTGTAAAAAGGGGTGTATTTAATGCCATTTAGCGGATATGAAATTTTTAGTTTTTTCCATGGAGTTTTGCATGTATATAGTGTAGTTAGCTCTCTATAGCTCTCTTTTTTTGAGGCTATCTCTCTTAGTTTCTTATCAATCTTTTCAATCTCTTTTTTTAGACCATCTATAAGAGTAAAATTCTCTATTAAATTTTTAGTTAAGTATGATGAGGCTCTGTCAATCTTAGAGAAATCTCCAATCTCCTTTAGTGAGATAGTTCTAAGAAGCCTATCTTTTGCGATAAAAGCCTCTAACTCATGACTTTTTTTTCTTTTTTCATCTCTTAGTATTTGCAGATTGGGATTTATCTCTTTTTTGATGTTTGATAGCGTGTTACTTTGTACTTCGCAACCCTTTTGCATTTTGTATCTAATGCTAGCAAGAGCTGTTTGGGCTGGAACCCTTGTAGTAATCTCTCCGCTCTCTCTAAGTTCATAGGTCTTATTTAGAAATGTTTTATTTGAGTAGATGTCTAGTTTGGCATGAAAAAGCGGTGTGGTAGCAAAAAGTGAAGCGACTATAGTTGGAAAAAGCAGCAAAATTTTCATAATATCCCTTTGAAGAAGTTTATCACAAAAGAGTAAACGACTTATTAGCTAAGTTGGGATATAATCTAAAAAATCAATTTAGGATAACTAAAATGGGGCATAAAAATACTAAGTATATATTTGTAACAGGTGGAGTGCTAAGCTCCCTTGGCAAGGGAATTGTAGCAGCTAGCTTAGCAACTCTACTAAAAGAGTCTGGTTTAAAAGTTAGTATGCTTAAGGCTGACCCATACATAAATGTAGATCCAGGAACGATGAGTCCGCTCGAACATGGCGAGGTTTTTGTTACGAGTGATGGGGCAGAGACTGATTTGGACATAGGTCATTATGAGCGATTTTTAAATGAAGATTTGTCGCAAGACAATAACTTTACTACAGGAAAAGTATACTCTTCAGTCATTGAAAAAGAGAGAAAAGGTGAGTATCTTGGAAAGACGATTCAAGTTATACCGCACATTGTAAATGAGATTTCAGGCAGGATAAAAAAGGCTGGTGAGGGCAATGATATACTTATCGTCGAGATTGGTGGAACTGTTGGAGATATAGAGGGACTGCCATTTTTAGAGGCAATTCGCTCACTTAGGATAGAGGTTGGAAAAAAAAGAGCGATGTATATCCACTTGACTCTCATACCCTATATAAAAGTTGCTGGTGAGCTTAAGACAAAACCAACACAACACTCAGTGCAAGAGCTAAGAAGAATAGGGATAAGTCCAGATATTCTTGTATGTCGATCTGAGTTACCTCTTCCAAAAGAGTTAAAAAATAAGCTTGCTCTCTCTTGTGGAGTTGATGGAAATTGTGTGATTGAATCAAAAGATGCTCCAACTATCTATCAAGTGCCATTAAATCTTTTAAGAGAAAACATTCTAGATCCAGTTTCAGACATATTGAATTTGGGCGAGTTAAATCCAAATATGGAGGAGTGGGATACACTTGTCAAAAGAGTTATTGCCCCCACGAATGAGCTAACAGTGGGTTTCGTTGGCAAGTATCTTGACCTTAAGGAGGCATATAAGTCTTTAACAGAGTCTTTTATACATGTAGGAGCTCATCTAAACACTAAAATAAAGATAAAATGGATAGACTCACAAATGGTTGAGGAGAAGAGTGCTGAGATTTTTTTAGATGATGTGGATTGTGTGTTAGTTGCTGGTGGCTTTGGTCATAGGGGGATTGAAGGGAAGATAGGGGCAATACAATATGCTAGAGAGAATAGAGTGCCATTTTTAGGAATATGTCTAGGAATGCAGCTCTGCATGATAGAGTATGCGAGAAATGTTTTAGATATAAAAGATGCAACCTCGATAGAGTTTGATGAAAAAACTAGCTCCCCTATCATCTATCTTATAGACAGCTTTCTTGATACGGGAGGAAACAAGCAGTTAAGAACATTTAAAAGTCCGCTAGGCGGAACTATGAGGCTTGGTGGATATAGATGTGATATAAAAAAGAGCTCTCTTTTAGGGGAGATTTATAGCAATGAAAAAAGTATAGAGGAGCGTCATCGTCATAGATATGAAGCAAATCCTGCCTACCGAAAAGAGTTTGAGAAGGCTGGTATGATAGTTAGTGGGGAGCATGATGGTCTTATTGAGGTGGTTGAGATTAGAGATCATCCTTGGTTTTTAGGAGTTCAGTTTCATCCTGAGTTTACATCTCGTCTAACTAAGCCTAATCGCACCCTACTCTCTTTTTGTGAAGTAGCACTGAAATCTCATAAAGATGGATAGAGTGCTAACAAAAGAGGACATAAGAGAGATTTTATCAAGTCGCTTTAAAGACGATAAGTGTACCTGTTTGAGTGAAATTCCTAAGCCAAACTCTTTTAAAGATATTGATAGAGCATCTTTAAGGATTGTGGAGGCAATGCAAAAAGAAGAGAGGATTGTTATAGTTGGCGATTACGATGTTGATGGTGTAGTCTCTTGTGTAATACTTAGTGAGTTTTTTGATGACCAAAAAGTTAAGCACTCTGTTGTCATACCAAACCGGTTTAGTGATGGCTACGGATTAAATCTAGATATAGTCAAGAGGGTCAATGCTGATCTGATTATCACTGTGGACAACGGTATATCTGCTATAGAGGCGGCAAAGTTTTGCAAAGAGAGTGGTATAGATTTGATTATAACTGACCACCATAGTATCCCTAGTGTGCTTCCAGACGCTTATGCTATTGTTAATCCAAAGCAATCTGATTGCAATTTTCCAAATCCTGAGATTTGTGGAGCACAAGTTGCATGGTATCTTGTGGCTACCCTAAAAGAGAAAATGAGCATAGAGTATAGCCTTTCAAAATTTTTAGATCTTCTTTGTGTTGCAATTATGGCGGATATGATGGAGTTAAGAGATATGAATAGAGTTATGGTCAAAAAGGGGATTAAAGCATTAGGTTGCTCAAAAAGAGTCGCTTTTAAAGCCATAAGAGACTATTTTTCTAAAAACTCTTTAACAGGGGATGACATATCTTTTCTTATAGCTCCTCTTATAAATAGCTCAGGCCGCATGGAGGATGCCATACACTCTTTTAAGTTTTTAAAATCAAAAAACATAGATGATGCGATGTTGAAGCTAGAGTATATTGTCCATCTAAATAATAGCAGAAAAGAGCAAGAGAAAAGCCTTTTTGATGCTTCACTAAAACAGGTTAGAGATGATGAAAACATAACTATTGTCTGGGGAGAGGGTTGGCATGAAGGTGTTATAGGCATTGTGGCATCTCGTTTATCCAAAAGATTTAAAAAGCCTACTATCGTATTCTCTATTGTGGATAAAATAGCAAAAGGGAGTGCGAGAAGCATTGGTGATGTGGATATTCTCTCTTTGATTGGTATGCAAAAGGATATACTTTTGAGCTTTGGAGGGCATAAGGCGGCGGCTGGAGTCTCTATAGAAGAGAAAAATCTAGAAGAGTTTAAGTTTTGCATGGTCAATGCAGGGAGAAATATAGAGGCAAAAGAGTTCGAAGCTGGCAGAGATATTTTAGGCGAACTCGACATCTTTAGTGTTGATTTTGAGCTATTGGATATACTAGAGAGTTATGAGCCTTATGGGCAAAAAAACCCAAAGCCCAATTTTATATTAAAAAATGCACTTATAAAAGCAGGCAGAGTGGTTGGACAAGACAGAAGACACTTAAATCTTGTATTGACAAAAGAGAATACTACTATAAAGTCTATGTTTTTTAACTATGACACTGATGTGCAACGAGGCGATACAGTAAGTATACTTTTTAGTATTTTTCGCAATGAGTATAGGGGTCTAGTAACTCCGCAGTTGCTTATAAGTCAAATTTTACATAGAAGCTAAAAATCTTTTCCATTTTTTATAGGGACAAATAGACACTTGTCTATTACTGCCTCTTTTATCGTATCTCTCTCTTTTGTAAATTGCATAATAATTTGGCTACCATTTTTTTCTATAGGAGCAACAAGTATGCCACCATCACTTAGTTGATTAAATAGCTCTTTAGGGATTTCTGGGGTTGAGGCAGAGAGTAAAATCCTATCGTATGGGGCATACTCTCTCCATCCATTTTGTCCATCATCGTGTCGTGTGTGAATATTGTGAATATTTAGAATTTTGAATCGCTCTTTTGCACTCTCAAGAAGTCTTCCAACTCTCTCTATGGTAAACACTCGTCTTACAAGCCTGCTTAAGATAGAGGCTTGATAACCACTGCCACATCCTATCTCCAAAATACTATCAGCACCTCTACATGTAAGGGCTTCACTCATCTTAGCAACTGTTAAGGGAGAGCTTATCCACTGGTCTGCAGCCATTGGCAAGGCATCAAGACTGTAGGCATGTCTTGAGAATCCCTTTGGTACAAATTGCTCTCTATCAATTTGACATATCGCCCTATATACATCACTGCTTATTGGATAAATTTTTGAAATTTCATCTGCTAAATTTTTACACTTTTGAACTCTTATTTTATTGCCATAATCACTCATTTTAACCCTATGTCTAAATATGTTCTCATTTTTTTAATCTCACTTAAATTTACTTCTCGTTTTAGTATAGACTTAGAGTCATCTATATACTTATCCCCAAAGGGAGTGATTATAGCACTACTACTTGCCATGCCTTCATCACTACTGTTGGACACTACTACAAAAGCTTGGTTCGCAACCGCTAATGCACAAGAGAGAAGTTCAAGTTGCTCTTTTCTTGGTTTCCCCCAATAAGAGGGAACTAGTATAATATCTGCTCCTAAAATTTTTTGCCATAGCTCTGTAAAACGAAGTTCAAAGCAAATAAGAGTAGCAATTTTTATTCCATCTATCTCTATGGTGTCTATCTCTTCTATTTTGCCCGATACAAAGTATTTTTCTTCATTGCCAATAGGAAATAGTCTAGCTTTTGGACGAGATTGAATTAGTTTTCTATGGTGAAAGATTTTAAGATTATTGTAGTAGTTTCCATCTCGCTCCTCAATTAGAGTAAGTGCGATAGTTCTACATGTTGAGAGTTTTTCTAGCTCAAAGAGTATTTTTTTTGAAAAATATGCAGACTCTTTTAGTGAGTCATACCTGTATCCACCTAGACACAGCTCAGGTGCAACGACTAGAGAGTTTTTAGGTGTTTTTTCTATTAGTTGTTTTAGAGTCTTAAAATTGTCTTCAAGACTCCTGTTTTCATAGCTAAACTGAAGTGTAACTAAGGTTTTCTTAGAAGTCATCAAAAGTGAGGCTACCTTTGCTGTAGTTTGTTACATTGCCCTCAAAAAAGTTTGTTTTTTGCTCATTAAATTTAGAGAAGTCATCAACCCATCTTATCGGATGCTTAGCATTATATATCTTTTTAAACCCAACAGAGGTGAGCCTATCATCTATGAGATAGTGTATATATTGCTCTATGATGTCGTCAGTAAAGCCCATAATTTGATTTTGTGTTATATATTGACCCCACTCAATTTCAAGTTTTCCAGCCTCTTCAAACATCGTATTTACTTTGCCTATAAGCTCCTTTGTAAAAAGATCAGGTCTCTCTTTTCTTACAGAGTTAATCATATGCTGAAAAAGCAAAAGATGGGTTATCTCATCTCTTTGAATAAATCTTATCATTTGAGCAGAACCTAGCATGCGACCAGCCCTAGCAAGTGCGTAGATAGCAGTAAATCCAGAGTAGAAATATACCCCCTCTAAGATTTGATTTGCGAACATCGCCAAAAGAAGTTTCTCTTCAGTAACATCGCCTGCAAGCTCTTCATATACACTAGAGATGTAGTCATTTTTTTTTCTTAAAATATCATCATGTTTCTCCATCTCATATATAAGGTCAGTGTTATCACAAATCGCCTCTACCATAACTGCATAACTTTTTGAGTGATTTGCTTCCTCATAAGCTTGTCTTGCAATGAGTGCATTTATCTCTGGCGCTGTTATGTATGGGTTTATATTATCAGCTAGATTATTTGTTTGAAAACTATCCATGCTGATGAGTTGCGACCAGACTAAGTCATACATCCTTTTTTCAGAATCTGTTAGATTTTTGTTATAATCTATGATGTCTTTTGTAGTATCAACCTCTTTTGGAAACCAGGTATTTGCCTCCATCATATCCCAAAGATTTAAAGCCCAGCTATATTTTGCTTTTGTAAAGTTTAGAATTCCATGAGGGTTTCCACCAAAAACTCTTCTGTCGTTTAGAGTTTCATTTGAGCTTGGATTGTATATTTTCTTTCGTTTCATTTTAATGTCCCCTTTTCAAAGAGCAGAGCTCCTTGAAAACTCCTCGCGACTGAAGCACGAAGTAAACCTCTGTATGTCTCATTTTGCTACTCCCTTTTTGTATCCCAACTTGCTATCACTGCCTTTAGTTGTCTTATTTGTTACAGTTTTATAAAAATTAGCATATTGTAGCTTAGTTTTCCTAAATTAAAAGTTTCTATATTCCACAGGAATCAGGTTAGTTATCAAATTTGTGTCAAGTGGTTTAGAGGGTGAAGAGAGTTTGCCTATGGTCTCATTTACATGTTGATAGTTCTGTATATAGTGAGTACCCTTGTATGATCTTTTTTCCAAATCATCAATGATTGAGTTTATATCTTTTTCGTCAAGAAGCATTGGGTGAAATGTTGTTCTTGTTTCGAAGTTAAATTTTTTTTCTATGAGCATATCTAGGGTTTTATAAAATAGCTCTGTTTGTGAGTTTTTTGTGACCTGCTCAAATTTATCTTCAGGAGCTTTATAGTCAAGTGCTATAAAATCCACTAGCGACAGCTCTATTAACTCTTTTAATATGTCTGGCTTAAGCCCATTTGTATCTATCTTGATTTTAAAACCTAGCTTTTTTATCTCTTTGCAAAGCTCCAATATGTCAGGGTTAAGAGTGCATTCACCACCACTAAGAACTACAGCTTCCAATCTTGCGACTCTAGATTTTAGAAAGTCTAATACCTCTTTGTTGGTTAAGATGCCCTCACCGTGTACAATTTTAGGATTGTAGCAATAAGAGCATCTCATGTTGCATTTTGCAAACCAAATTATACAAGATAAGTGATTAGGATAATCAAGTGTTGTAAATCTGGTTATATCATAAGCAGACTTTCTAGCAAGAAAGCTGCTCAACAAATTTTACTCTCTCTTTATGCTCGCCTGTCTTGCCGACATTGAAGCTCTCTACAGGGCGATGATACCCCATAACTCTAGTGTAAACTGTACACTTTGTTCTTTTTTCTTCTAGTTGTTTAAGAATTGCTTCTCTACTCATACTCTCTCTTCCTCCTTATTAAAATTTGATACAAGCTCTTCATCGCACTTTGGACAAAATTCGTGCTCTCCGTTTATATATCCGTGTTGCTCACACACAGAGAAGACTGGCGTCATAGTAACATAGGGTAGCCTATAGTTTGAAATCACACTCTTTATCATTTTTCTGCATGCCTCAGCTGAACTAATTCTCTCTTTCATATACAGATGTAAAACTGTTCCTCCAGTATATGCACACTGTAGACTATCTTGTAAGTCTAATGCTTCAAACGGATCATCTGTATGGTCGGCTGGTAGCTGAGAGGAGTTAGTATAGTAGATATTATCACCAAATCCAGCTTGAAGAATTTCAGGGTATCTCTTTTTGTCCTCTTTTGCAAATCTGTAAGTTGTTCCCTCGGCTGGAGTCGCTTCTAGATTGTACAAGTTTCCAGTCTCCTCTTGATATTCTACCATCTTTGAGCGTAGAAATCCTATCAGTTCATCAGCAAATTCCATTCCAAACTTATCTGTAATATCGTGCTCGCCATCAGTAAAGTTTCTTATCATTTCATTGACACCGTTTATGCCGATAGTAGAGAAGTGATTTGCAAACCCTGGAAGGTATCTTTGTGTATATGGGTAAAGTCCCCTGTCGTACATCTCTTGAACAAAGACTCGTTTTTTCTCTAAAGTAGATTTCGCTAAATCCATAAGGTGTTCTACATCCCTAAAAAGACTCTTTTTTTCACCTTTATGAACATACCCCATACGAGCAAGGTTTAGCGTAACAACTCCTATGCTTCCTGTCATCTCTGCACTGCCAAAAAGTCCCCCACCTCTTTTAAGAAGCTCTCTAAGGTCAAGCTGCAGTCTACAACACATGCTTCTTACATTGCCTGGCTTATAAGCTTTTGGATCCTCTACTAGGTTTCCACTCTCATCTCTCATATACTGGCTTCCAATAAAGTTTTGAAAATAGGAGGAGCCCATCTTTGCAGTATTTTCAAAAAGCAGGTCAGTGTTCTCTCCATGCCAATCAAAGTCCTCCGTGATATTTACTGTTGGAATCGGAAAAGTAAAAGGCTGACCCGTTTTATCGCCCTCTGTCATAATCTCATAGTAGGCTCTATTGACAAGATTCATCTCTTTTTGAAAATCTTTATAGGTCATCTCCTCAAAGCTATTGACCCCTCTTCTTTTCGCCTCTTCTAGTAGCTTTGCATCATCTAAGCCTCTAAAGAGGTGAATATCCTTTAGTGTAGGTATCTGGTCTTTGAGGTCACCTGGAACTGTCCAATCTATGGTTATGTTTGTAAATGGACTTTGACCCCATCTAGCTGGTACATTTAGGTTGTATATAAAGCTTCTTATGGCTTTTTTAATCTCTTTAAATGATAGATTGTCTTTAAATACATAGGGTGCAAGATAGGTGTCAAACGAACTAAATGCTTGAGCACCAGCCCACTCACTTTGAAGAATACCTAAAAAGTTAGCCATCTGCCCTAGAGCCTCTCTAAAGTGTTTTGGTGCTGAAGACTCAACTCTCCCTCTGACTCCATTAAAGCCCTCATTCAACAGTGCTCTAAGACTCCACCCCGCACAATAAGCAGTCAAGCAATCAAGGTCATGAATGTGATAGTCACCATTTCTATGAGCCCAGCCCTCCTCTTTTGAGTAGATTTTGTCTAGCCAGTAGTTTGCTATGATTTTTCCTGCAGTGT
>CAZXOZ010000028.1:0-16201 GCA_964642805.1 uncultured Sulfurospirillum sp.
AACCGCTATTCGCTAGTTTTCGTAGCTTTAGGGGGTTGTAGGGGATTTATCCCTTACACACTATAATGGGCTTTGCTCATTATAGTGTGTAAGGTTAGATAATAACTAAAAATTTAGGATTTTTAGATGTATAGATATACACTCTCTCCGACAGATGATATGGACATAGGCAACCTAAGAGTTGTCCTATTTATTAAGATAAAAAAGCATATAGAAACAACCGAATTTGGGATTAAAGTAGTATCTACTGATAATCAAAAATTATCTATAAGAGGTAACTAGATGACAATTATCTCAAAATTTATAATAGCAGTTGCAACAATCCTAAGCCAAATCATAACAATCTACATGTGGGTTGTTATAATCTCAGCTCTAATCACTTGGGTAAGACCTGACCCGCACAACCCAATAGTGCAAATCCTAAGAAGACTAACTGAACCAGTTTATGAGTACATGAGACGCTATATTTCAACCGTTGTAAGCGGAATTGATCTAGCTCCAATAATCTTGATTTTAGCTCTACAATTCTTTAATCTCTTTATAGTGGAGTTACTTATTGAGCTAGCACATGCTCTCTAGGCTAGCCCTATTAACTCTTTTTTGCTCATCATTGCTCTTTTCATCTGCTCCAAAAGATATATCTTTTTTTGATGACAAGCCACGAGGAGTTATAAAGGATTTTCATATATATAGATTTCTAAAGGAGTCAAATGCAACTTCAGATGAGGCTTGGAGACTGCTTCCAAAGACAAATCGTATAAACAGAAAACTTCTATATGTCTTTGCGGATAAGCTAGATGACCCTAGCATGGAAAAACTATCGAAGTGTCTAAGAATGAAACTAACTCCACTTTTAAAGAGTGATGATGTGTGCTTAGCTATTAGATTTTCTATCTATCATGCAACTCTTTTGAATAAAAATGAGCTGAAAAAAATTGAAAAACGCCTAGCAAAACACAATATCTCTAAAGCCCTACATGTAATCTATTCGGATACTCCATTTCAAACTATGATTAAGGGTGATGCCAATCTTTTTTTCACAGTATTCAATAGTGTTGGTAGCAAATATAGAAGAGAGTTTTTTGATTATGAGATAAGTAAAGAGAAGATTAAAGAGCTTGAAAAAAAATGGGGGATAAACAGAACTATCAAATTTGTAGTTACGGGAAGAAAGCTAAAAAATTTCAACAAATCTCTCATATATGTAGATAGATTTGCTAAAACTCTATCACATGAGAGTCTGTTTTTCTTGGGCTTAAATGCCTTGCAATTGAGGTATAAAGACCTTGCAATGGCATTTTTTGATGAGGCTTATAAGAAAACTAAAAATCGTATGAATAGAGATAAAGTTCTGTTTTGGAAGTTTTTAGTAAGTAAGGATGAGAAGTATAAAAATGCAATCAAAAAGAGTAGTGACATAAACCTCTATACGCTGTTAGTTGGTGCAACAAATGGCAATATTATAACTCCAAAAGCTCAAGGAAGGCATCCACACTATGATGAAACAGACCCTTTTGGCTGGACGAGAATTATGCAAATCTCAAGAGGTAAAACCTCACAAGAGATAGAAAAGATAGCAAAAACATACCTCTTTGAAAACACACTTCCGCACTACTCATTTCTAATGCAAAGAGCTAGTGGGTTTAAAAAACACTACTTTGCTATACCCTACACAAGATACCTCAAAAATGAGAACAATCAGCGCATAGCCCTCATCATGGCAATAGCTCGTCAAGAGAGCTACCTGATTCCTTCTGCTGTGAGCCACTCTTATGCACTTGGAATGATGCAGTTTATGCCTTTTTTAGCTAAAGATATAGCAAAAAATAAAAATTTAAATGAGTTTGACTTAAGTGACATGTTCGAGCCAAAAACCGCTCTAAAGTTTGCAAATATCCATCTTGACTGGCTTGAGAAATCTCTATACCACCCTCTTTTTATCGCCTATGCCTACAACGGTGGAATTGGCTTTACCAAAAGACTTTTACGCTCTGGAACTTTTTCCAAAGGCATATATGAGCCATTTTTGAGTATGGAGCTAGTCTACTATGACGAAAGTAGAAAGTATGGCAAAAAAGTACTGGCAAACTATGTTACCTATATGCGAATTTTAGGAGAGTCGATATCGATTAATGAGCTTGTGGGGGTTTTAACAGAGCCTAAAAAAACAGATAGGTTTAGAGATAATCTCTAGTGAATGATACAACTCTACTTGTGTACTTTGGAGTTTTAAAACTAAGAGTTACAGTCCTACTTTTTTTATCTCTTGGAGCCTCTAAGAGATAGTTTTTGCTCCAAGGGTTGGGTGCAGGAAGCAACTTCAATAGAGGATCACTATTTTTCATGCGAACCGCACTACTTTTTATCTCGCCATTAACGATAAATTGTATCTCGTCATACAGCTCTTGTCTCTGCCCACTAGGAATATAGATACTTACGATAAATCTCTCAACCTCATCACCAATAACAAGCTCATGCTCTATTTGGTTTATATAGGTAGCAACAATAAATGCTTTTATCTGCTCGCCTGAACTCATTTTTACTTTTCTTGTTTGGGTCAATGTTTTTTCATGCAGTAAATCTGTTGGTTTTGCATGTATGTTTATTTTTTGTGAACAGCCTGTAAAAAGGAGTATTGAAGCTAGTATTAAAATTTTGTACATTTGGAATTTTATCATAATTTATGCACTATTTAGATATAATCTCAAATATTTTTAAACAAGGCAGGTTATGAGCTCTTTAGCTATCGCTTTTAGTGGTCCGTCCAATAGTGGAAAAACAACACTCATCATTAAGGTAGCAGAAGCTTTAAAAGATAGATACTCTTTGGCTATAGTAAAGCATGATCCAAGCGATAAAGCAGTATTTGACACGCAGGGTAAAGATAGTTGGAAGTTTTCACAAACTGGTGCAGAAGTAGTTGTAGTCTCTCCCTCTAAAACAACTCTTCTATCTCAACGAGAGAAGAGCATTGATGAGATTATCTCCATGTTGGGAGATTTTGATATACTCTTAGTTGAAGGGCTTAAAACTCTACCTCTTCCAAGGATTTCAGTCTTTAGAGACAAACTTGATGAGAGCTACTTTCCAATGTCAAATGCTTTAGCAGTCAATAATAGCACCAATCTTAGCAAGTATATCATACCAAAACATTTGAAAATTTTAGACTTAAATGACATCAACTCCATAGTGGAGTGGATTCTAAAAAATGCAAAAAAAGTAAGATAATGAATGAGATAATAGAAGCGATAAAAAAATCCGCGATAAAAATCCGCGAAATGATAGAGTTTGATGACACTAGCTACTCTACTCAACACAATGCTACAGGCGAAGTTCAACTTAAGCTTGATATTAAGAGTGATATTATAATAGAAAATGAGTTTAGGAAAGTGAGCTCAATCAAAGAGATTATAAGCGAAGAGAAAGATGACAAAACCCCTCTACATGTGGATGGAGAGTACCTAGTAGGCTATGACCCACTTGATGGCTCAAGCTTGATTGATGTAAATCTTAGTGTTGGCTCTATATTTGGAATCTACAAGGGTGGATATACTGGTAGGGATTTGATTGCTAGTGTGTATGTTGTTTATGGCCCTAGAGTTGAGCTGATTGTTGCAACTGACAGAGTTCGCATGTATAGATTAAGTAGACAAAATGAGTTTGTCTTTTTAAAAGATATAGTTCTTGATGAAAAAGGCAGACTAAATGCTCCAGGAGCAACTCAATCTTGCTGGAGCTTGAAGCATAAAAAGATGATAGACGAGATTTTTTTAGACGGATATAGACTTAGATATAGTGGTGGCATGGTTCCAGACTTGCACCAGATACTACTTAAGGGCGGTGGTCTTTTCTCATACCCATCTACTAGCGATGCTCCCAAAGGAAAGCTTAGACTTATATTTGAGGTTTTTCCTTTTGCATTTATATTTGAAAAGGCTGGTGGTGGTTCGGTTGATGGGGAGAGAAGAGTTTTAGATTTAACCCCATCTCATCCACATGACACATCACCATGTTTTTTTGGCTCAAATAGTGAGATAAAAAAAGTTTTAACTAGCTATGAGCGATAAGTATCAAAAGGAACTTGATAAGAAAAAAAAATCTCTTCAAGAGTGTCAAAAAGAGAAAGATTTAAACTCCTGTATGAAGTGTGATAAAATATTTGAGTGCCAAACTAGAAAAGAGTATGTAGAAGCAGTCTATGAGAGCATGTCTCAAGGAGTTGCTGGTGGATTTGAATTTTAAAAAAGGTATAAGATGAAATATGTAACAACCCCGATTTACTATGTAAATGATGTGCCTCATATAGGACATGCATACACAACTATCATAGCTGATACAATGGCAAGATACTACCGCCTTAAAGGTTATGAGACTTTTTTCCTAACTGGCACTGATGAGCATGGTCAAAAGATAGAGGGTGCAGCAAAAAGCAGAGGTCGAGAGCCACAAGAGTATGCAGATGAAATTAGTGGAAAGTTTAGAGCCTTATGGGATGAGTTCGATATAAGCTATGACAAGTTTATCCGCACAACTGATAGCGAACACAAACAAGGTGTTCAAAAAGCTTTTATGACTATGTTTGATAAGGGTGATATATATAAGGGTGATTATGAAGGATACTACTGTGTTAGTTGTGAAACATTCTTTACAGAGATTCAGCTTATGGATGGCGAAGGTTGTCCTGATTGCAGCAAGCCCACTAAGCTTGTTAAGGAGGAGAGTTATTTTTTTAGGCTTTCAGACTATCAAGAAAAACTATTAAAATGGTACAGTGATGATGAGCAGTGCGTTCTTCCAAAAGGCAAAAAAAATGAGGTGATTAGCTTTGTAAAACAAGGGCTTAACGACCTCTCCATAACTCGTACAAGTTTTGAGTGGGGTGTTAAACTACCTGAATCCTTAAATGACCCAAAACATGTTATGTATGTATGGCTTGATGCACTTTTAAACTATATAACAGCACTTGGGTATGGAAAAGATGAAAGCAGTATGCAGTTTTGGCCTGCGACTATGCATCTAGTTGGTAAAGATATACTGCGTTTTCATGCTATCTACTGGCCTGCGTTTTTGATGAGTCTTGGGCTTCCTCTACCACAACACATAGCAGCTCATGGTTGGTGGACAAGAAATGGCGAAAAGATGAGTAAATCTAAAGGCAATGTTGTTGATCCAAAAGAGGTAGCTGACGCTTATGGTTTGGAAAATTTTAGATATTTTTTACTTAGAGAGGTTCCATTTGGTCAAGATGGTGATTTTAGTCAAAAAGCTTTGATTGAACGCATAAACTCTGACCTTGGAAACGAGTTTGGAAATCTGCTAAATCGTATAATCGGAATGAGTGCAAAATATAGTGAGGGACACATAAGCTCAAAAGATGTAAAGTCTCTACATGTAAAGGAGCTAGACGAAATTGAAGCTATCCTAGAAAATATAGAAGAGAGGTTAAATCTACTCCAAACGAACCGCTACCTTGAAGATCTTTGGAGAGTGCTTAGCATAGCAAATGGAGCAATTACCTCTCACGAGCCTTGGGTAAAAATAAAAAATGGCGATATAAATGGTGCTTTAGCGATAGTTGGTCTTGTGGCAAATATACTAGCAAGAGTTACGATTTTAGTAAGCCCTATTATGCCTAAAACCTCTGAAAAAATTGCTACCTCTCTTGGGTTTAAAGTTAATACAAAAAGCTATGTTAAATTGATACAAAACAAAGAGTTACTTGATGATTTTGTTATAGAAAAAATTCCGCCTCTTTTTCCTAGAATTGAGAAGGAAGTTTTAAAGACTCCAGAACCAACTATAAAAAAACGAGAAGAGTCAATCATAACTATTGATCAGTTTTTTGAGACATCTTTGAAAATCGGAACTATACTTGAAGTTGATGAAGTAGAAAAAAGCAGTAGGCTACTAAAGTTAAAAGTTGATATTGGTGAGGGAAAGCATCGTCAAGTTATAGCTGGAATCAAAGAGTTTTATGCTCCATCTGACTTAGTTAATACTCAAGTATGTATTGTTGCAAATCTCAAACCTGCAAAGATTATGGGCATGTTAAGTGAGGGTATGCTTTTAGCTGCAAAAGATGAAGAGGGGCTATCGCTTATAAGACCAGAAAAAAAGAAAAAAAGTGGGACATCTGTTGGTTAAGATTGACTCTATCGTAAGGATTAGTGGTGGAGTTTTATTGAATTCTCCATTGATTGACTCGATTGTGCATATCAATATCTATGCTTCAAAAGTGGGAACAGGAGACCTTTTTATAGATATAAATAGTTCAAGCAAGGAGAGAGAAATTGCTATAGACAATGGAGCATATTGTATCTTAAGTGCCTCTTTGCTGACAATATCTGACGAAGAGATAGCATGGATTAGTGTAGATAGTTTAGAAAAAAGTATTATAAAACTAGCTCGTTTTTATGTAGCTAGCAAAAGCATCAGATTTATATCTCTTTTAAATATACAGTACGAACTTCTAAAATTTCTACATGTAGAACAAAGAATCAAGCCTCTTTCAAGCCTCTACTGTGAAGCTTTAATGCAGATAGTTAAAAGTGAAAATGATACACTATTTTTTGCGGTGCAAAACTCATTTTTAAATATGATTAAACCTGATGTTAAAAAGTTGGCAACGAAGATTGAGCCTGAACAGATTTTTGAGAATGGACTCTTTTGCTCTTCTTTTATATATAAAGGAAAATATATAAAAGATAGCAGACTCTCATCTTTTTTTGCTCCATACCTATGCTCCTTAATGGAGTATCTTGACAGTTTAAACATAGAGTTTAGAGTTAAAAATTTCAATAACCTTAAACACTTCTACCCTCAATTTGTAACTTCTGATATGACAAAAAGCGACTTTGGAGCTACTAGAAGAGCAGTTATATTTGAAAGTGATCTTACTCTTTTTTATGAGGAGTTAGTCTATCTCAAAAAAAGGGTTACTAAAGAGCTCTTGGTTAGCTTTACATGTAGAGATAGGGCCATAAAAGAGATACCAACAATTGAGTTTAGATATGCTCTTATTTATGGTAAAATAGATGATTATAAAGAGTTAATTAGAGATAAAGAGAGTAGACAAATGGAATTTTTTAGTGATAACCATAGATAATCAAACCAACATAGAGATAGACATAGAGCTACTAGAGAGTATATCAAAAACCGATAGAGAGATAGAGCTAGTTATGGTAGATGATACAACAATGCAGAGGATAAACCTAAGGCAAAGAGGAGTTGACAAGACAACCGATGTTCTTAGTTTTCCTCTAAATAGTTTTGCTCATGTACCGCTTGGCTCAATCGTAATCAATAGTGATTTAGCTAAATTAGAAGCAAAAAAGCAAAAACATACTCTAAAAGATGAAATAGCCTTGATGTTTATACATGGCCTGCTTCATCTAAAAGGTCTTGATCACGAGAGTGATGAGGGTAAGATGAGAGATGAGGAAGAGAGACTCATAGGTGAGTTTAATCTACCAAAAAGTTTAATAACAAGGAATACTTATTAATGGAATATATCATATTTTTAGCCTCAATAACCGCACTTATATATGGTGCAAACTATGTTATTGTAGAGTCTGAGAGAATAGCTCTACACTTCAGCATATCGTCATTTGTTATAGGTGCTACACTTATAGCGATAGGTACAAGTTTACCTGAGATGGCAGCGAGTATTGCAGCGAGTAATGCTGGCAAAGCGGACATGGCAGTTGCAAATGTTATAGGAAGTACAGTCTTTAATATCTGTTTAGTTTTAGGTGTAGTTTTTCTAGTTTTTAAAAATATAAGTCCAAAAAGAGATCTCTTTAAAAATGATAGTGCTTGGTCACTCTTTCCAATAATAATATTTCCTATTATGGCACATGATGGTGTTATAGGAGCATTTGAGGGTGCTTTATTTCTTCTACTTATGGTTGGTTATATTCTTTTTTTAAGTAAAGATACTAAAGTTATTGAAGCAGAGGTAAGTACTAGTCTAGTAGAAGAGAAGTTTGCTTGGACAAAAACTATTATTTTTCTTTCTATAGGGTTTGTACTTATTATAGTTGGTGCGAGCTACACAATAGAGAGTGCATCAACAATAGCAAGAAGTATTGGTGTTAGTGAGTGGGTTATATCACTTATACTTATCGCTCTTGGCACAAGTCTTCCTGAGTTAGCTGTAAGTATAACAGCAGCAAGAAAAGGGAATTCTGACATAATAATAGGCAACATCATAGGAAGTAATGTTGCAAACTTCACTATTGTTTTAGGAAGTGCAGCTATTGTGAGTCCACTAGTAGTTGACTTTGACAAATATAGTTTTGATATTCTATGTGCAATCGTTGCATCTATAATGCTAGTTTTTATAACAGCAAATAAGCTCTACAATAGATCCGCTGGAATTGCTCTTATGATTGTTATGGTGCTTATGCTACACAACTCTTTAAAAGTATTTTTATAGCTAGCAAGCTATCGAGCTTTCAGAGGGTTCAATTTGCCATAGATTTTTTAAAAAGCAACTCCTCTTATATTTTGCCCTCTAGCTTAGCTTTCACTTCATCACTTGCCATAGTTATGTTCCATGCTGGCTCCCAGACAAGCTCTACTTCTGCTTTTTTGATATTTTGTAGCTCTCTTATGACTGCCTCTTCGACCCATTGGACTATGAGTTGGTGGAGTGGGCATGCTTTTGTTGAGAGAGTCATGGTCACTTTTGCATTTCCCTCATCATCACACTTTGCATCATAAATCAAACCAAGCTCTACTAGGTTAAAGCCAACTTCTGGATCCATGACAGTTGATACTGCTTTAAAAATCTCATCTTTGTTATACATCATTTATACCTTATCATAAAAATTAAGTTTGAAAACAAAATTACTGCTCCAATGCTCAAAAGTGAAGTTGCCACTACATGCAGAGTGCTGTTTTGGAAAAATATCGCACATGCCTGAAGTGTAATTCCTGTACATGTTAGCAAAATCTGTATATTTGCACTCTTTACTGGTACCATGTCGCCCAACATCGGCACTTTTTGCTTTCCTACTAGTGGTGCAAATCTCTCATACCATACCAAAAAAGGAACTATTTTGTAGAGGTGCCCTGATATTAGAAAGCCAAAAAAGCCCATAAAAATCAGCCAGCCACTAAGAACTGCATGCATCTCATCTAAACCTACTACATATAAAACTCCAAAAAAAGCCCCTATAGCTAAAAAAACAAATGAGGCAAGTAGGGAGATAATGTACATGTCATTCTCTTTTCTTGCTCTAGTCTTATTTATCAAATAAACAAGATAGAAGTAGAGCAAAATTGAGATTAAACTTAAAGCATACCCTATTTTACTCACAATTTCAATATCAAAAAGAGCTGAAATAAGTATCAAGATAACCGCACTACTTTGTAGAAATATCGCAACCTCCAAAGGTCTTGTCGAAAAGCCATGAGCTAATCCAAACATAGGCAGTAATATATATGAGAATGCCATAATCGTTATGAAGATATATCCACCGATGATTAGGTGTACATGTGCTTTTAAAAGTAGCATTATGTCGCTCGCCATGAAGCCTGCATAGGTCATACCCATAATAAATCCTATCGCTATGCCTATCAGCAAAAATATATTGGATATAAGCACACATGTAGCAACTAGATTTAGTTTTTCGATATTTTTTATGGTTAGAAAAGTTTCAATACTAAAAATAGTCATAGCAATCAAAACAATCAAGCCACCAAACGAGAGCACAAGATAGCTGTAGATAAAACCATACCCCATCATAGCAACCCCTAGAGTAAGAAGTGGCCATATTAGGTAGTAGAAATCTACACTAAAATGCCCCTGTTCAAGCACTACAGGGATAAGCTGAGCCATCGCACCAAAGATAATCATCATAACAAAACCGAGTAAAAAGATATGCACCCAACTAACAATATACATATCAGAGAGTGATGAAAACTGCTCAATATCAAGAAAAAATAGCAAAAAACTACACACAAGATAAAAAGCGACTCCGATTATAAAAAATGGAGCTATTAGCTTAAATGGTGGAGCAAAATCCCTTGTGATACTTACCATCTAGCCACCACAACTCGATTGTCCAAAGTCTGTACTATTTTTTGCATCCTCTTTTTTGGTAAACACTATCTTTGTCATGCCGTCATCAAGCTCACTAATCTCATAGTTAAAGTCATCTACTATCTTGGGAAACAGTCCTAATGGTGGCTTGTGATTTATCATCTCTAGTCTTTGAGTAGAGTTTTCTAGTAGTTGTAGTCCGCACATGGCATTTACCATGGGTTCTGGTGGTCCGCATTTTGTTGTATCAAAGGTAAAAACACCCTCCTCTTTCTCAAAAAAATCTACAGTTGAGCCTGTTACTTCTATCTTTTTCATTTTTTCTCCTTGTATAATTTTAGTCTTATTGATAGCGGTTTTTATTGACCATCATCAAGTGTGCTATAATACTATCATGAGATACCTTATAGACTATAAAAAAAACTTTAGCGATAATCTACTGTTTTGGTTAGATAGATTTGTCAAGTACAAGCTAACTTCACTCTCAAACAGACATGTAGCGGACAATAAAAAACTCTCCCACATCATAGGAAAGCTCAATCAAGGCTCAAAGGATGTGGATGAGTTAAAACAACTTGCCAAAGATGCAAGAAACATAGGACTTATTGGTATCAATACATACATAAATCCACTTGAAAAGTTTTATAGATATATAGTTCAATTTGACCATGAGAGCATAAGGGAGATAGATGAGGAAGTTTTGAGCGAATTTTTGGCATCTCAAACAGGCTCATTGAGTGATGCAACTAAAAAAAACTATCGCATGGCAGTAGTCGCTCTCTTCTCATTTATTGATAGGCAAAATGAGGATAGCAAAGGAAATTCACACCAATTTAGAGTGGAGTTAAAAAACTGGGGTGGATTAAGAGGTTCACATGCAAACAAACTACCCTCCTACATGCAAGACAAAGAGCTAAAGAGATTTTTAGACGCTATCGAAACAACTAAGTTCAAGGAGTATGCTAAATCAAAAAATAGACTTCTTATAAAAACTATCCTTTATAGCGGCATGAGAGTTAGTGAGGCTCTGGGTCTACATGTGAAGGATATAGTGCTTGAAAATAGCTTTTATATCTTTCGCATAAGAGGAAAAGGAAACAAGCCAAGAATTGCCATGATAAAAGAGCACTATATCGAAGAAGATCTACAAGAGTGGTTGCAACTAAGAAGCAAAAACTCTACACTGCTGTTTCAAAGTCGCACTCAAAAGCCTCTAACACAATCCTATGTAAGCTATATTATGGATAAAATGCTTCTAAAGGCAGGAGTAAGAAAAGAGAAAAATGGAGCTCATATGCTAAGACATACTTTTGCAACTAAGCTCTACCAAAAAAATAGAGATTTAGTTTTAGTCCAAGAGGCGTTAGGTCATGCAGATATAAACACTTCAAGAATATACACTCATTTTGACAAAGAGAGGTTAAAAGCAGCAGCAAATACCATGGATGATATTTAGAGAGTTTTTATATTTTTATACAGTACATACATGTCTCTTCCGCTTCTTTTAGCATGGTACATAGCATCATCTGCATAGCGTAAAAGTTGCTCAGAGCTATCGCTATCATCTGGAAATATTGATATGCCTATGCTTACACCAACTTCTAACTCAAGCCCTTCAATATAGATAGTTTCCACTATCACTTCGAGTGCTTTTTTTGCTACATGTACAGAATCCATCGGTGTGTTAATCTCCTCTAAAAGCAGAACAAACTCATCACCACCAAATCTTGCTACGGTGTCTCCTTTTCTTACTATAGATTTTAATCTTTTTGATACCTCTATAAGTAGCTTATCCCCAATATGATGCCCCCTTAAGTCATTGATCTCTTTAAAGTTATCAAGATCCATAAACAAAATAGCACTGTATTGCTTTTTCATGCTTCTTCTTTTTATCAGTTGTTCTAATCTGCCTATAAGTACCGCTCTATTTGATAGTCCTGTCAATATGTCTGTATTAGCAAAAGTTAAAAGTTGCTGCTCATGTTTTTTTCGTAATGATATATCTCTTGAGATACCCAAAATACCTCTAATCTTATCTTCGCTATCCCTAAAGGGTGTCTTTATAGTCTCAAAGTAGCCTTTATGACCTCCATTTAAAAACTCAATATGCTCTTCAGTGATAAATTGTGAGCCTTTTTGCATGGTGATTTTATCACTTTTTTTAAATGATTCTGCCATCTTTTTGTCTAAAAAATCAAAATCAGTTTTTCCTACTATCTCACTCTCCTTTGCTCCAAAAAACTGCTCAAATATACTATTACAAGATATGTACTCACCTCTTATATCTTTTGCCCAAACCAGATCTGGTATAGTATCTAGGAGTGTTTTTAAAAAATCTCTTTGTAGCTTAAGCTCTTTTTGTAGTGCTTTTGTAGTGCTTAAATTTATATCAATGCCATATAGCTCATACTTATCTACACCAACTTGAATCATAATATGTTTAGAAAGAACATGTATATCATTGCCATGCTTATCAATTAGCTTAAGTTCAGTTGGACGAATCTCAACTCCATTATGAATCCACTCTTCAATATCTTGATAGACTATCTCTTTAATGTTTTCAGGAACAATAAGCTCCTCTATCTTTTTTCCCATAGCCTCTTTAGCACTATAGTCATAAACTTTTTCACTTCCTTTGTTCCAGTATATAACTTCGTGATTATTATTGATGCCTTGAACCATTATATCTTCTGTATCTTGCATTATTTTTTGAAATATATCTCTTTGCTCTTCTAGTAGTGTTTCAAGTTTTTTCTCTTCGGTAGTATCTGTATAGAATGCGGCGACACTTCCATCACAAAGTCTTACTATCTCATTTTTTCTATACCCACTTATGCGACTATCTTCATAAAATGCTGTATTTAAAACTTCACTCTCACCGCTCTTCTCCACTCTAAGTAAAACATCAAGTAGCCCAAACTCTTTAATGCCTGGAAATACCTCTATAAGCCTGCGACCAATTAAATCTTTTTTGGAAATCTTTTCAACTTTTTCTGCGTTTTTATTGAAATCAATAAATATAAAATCATCACCAACTTTTTTATACACAGCAACACAAATAGGAATCGAATCTATATCAAGCATGATTGACACAAGCTACTCCTGACTATTTAAAAGACATGCTACCTTAACTGATAATTTTTGTCAAATACTAAAGCAAGCCATGTTTTTTAGGATAATCAAAAAATAGGATTTTGCCACTTTGCTCCTCAATCTTCTTAAAACTATCTACCTTAAACTCTAAGCAGACAATAGAACATGTCGGCAAGTTTGTCAAAATAGCTCCACTTAAAATCTCACCAACATCTGTCAAGGTTGGATTGTGCGCAACAATAAAAACTGAATTTAACTCATTGTCTAGCGAATCTAAAAGATATCTATAGGCCATATAAGAGCTATCATATAAAGAATCATCATAAGATATATTCTCTACACTATAGCCTATTGTTTTGGCTATAGCCTTTGCTGTTTTTCGTGCTCTTTTTGCTGGGCTTGATAGTATTAAGTCTGCTCTTACTCCATACTTTTTAAGCCTATCTGCCATAAAAGGAAGATCTCTCTTCCCTCTTTTATTTAGCGGTCTATCAAAATCACTAACTCCCTCTTCGCTCCAACTTGATTTTGCATGTCTTATTAGATATATCTTTTTCATAGTTGCTATTCCTAAATATTTTTCATTATGTTACAATAATTTTTATAAAGGAAAACTATGGATTTTAAAACTTGGAAAAATGAAAAAGCATTTAGCGTTGGTGCAGAACTAGAAGTAAGAATACAAAACACTAAGAGTCTAATACTTGAGGATTACTCTTCACAAATTATGCCACTACTGCCAGATAGTATAAAATCAAATATTCATCAAGAGTTTTTGGAGTGTATGGTTGAGATTGTTTCACCAGTCTGTGAAAGCTCGTCACAGATAGTAGAGTACATAAAATTTTACATAAAATCTCTATTGGAGATTGGGAAAAAAAAGGGCTTTATACTTTCAACCTCTGGTTCACATAGCTACAAAGTAGAGCATTTAAAATCTGTTCAAAGTAGAAGATATAGAGCTTTTTCAAAAGAGTATGGACTACTATTAAAGAAGTTTCATATCTGCGGATTTCATATACATGTTGGATTAAGTAGCAGTGATGATGCTCTTCATACTTATAACTATATGCTTGATAAACTGCCTATTTTTTTAGCATTAAGTGTAAATTCTCCCTTTTTTGATGGAGAGGATAGTGGCTTGCTCTCATACAGAACCCAACTATTTGCCCAGCTTCCTCGTGCTGGTGTTCCTGAGTATTTTGATAGTTATGAGGATATCTCGAGCATGTTTGAGACTCTTAAGAGGTGTAGGAGTGTTGAGAGTTGTAGTGACTTGTGGTGGGATTTAAGAATAAGCCCAAAGTTTAAAACAGTTGAAATTCGTATTTG
Organism: uncultured Sulfurospirillum sp.; assembly: GCA_964642805.1. Lineage (GTDB taxonomy): Bacteria > Campylobacterota > Campylobacteria > Campylobacterales > Sulfurospirillaceae > Sulfurospirillum_A. The sequence continues at coordinate 14,474 of CAZXOZ010000028.1, forward strand.
TGATGCAACAAATGATTTTGATAGACTTGAAGACTTTATAAACTTCTATCAAGCTATATGTTTTTATGGGCTAAATAAAAAAGTCAAAAAGCTTCCACACCAAATTTTACAACAAAATAAATGGAATGCCACAAGGCATGGTTTTGATGGAATGTATCAAAATAGCTCTACATGTAATAGCATCAGGGAGTATTTTTTGGATTTGATTGACAAAATGCAAAAAGATAGTGTATTTGACAAACTCTCCATAAGCCCCATGCATATACAAAGGTTGAGAGACAGAGCTCATCAAACTTCGCTAGCTATAAGACAAAAAGAGGTCTATTTAAAGACAAGTTCACTCTATGAGGTAGAAAAATTAGGAGTATTTAAATGAGCTTAGGTGTTGTTAGTGCTGGCGATAAAAATACAGCAAAAGCGGGTGAGTGGATTTTAAAACAAGGTGGCAATGCTTATGATGCAGCTTTGGCTTGCATGTTGGCTGCTCCTTTGTGTGAACCGATATTTACTAGTCTTGGTGGTGGTGGTTTTATGCTTTGTGGACAGAGTGATAAAGCCCCTTATGTGTATGATTTTTTTGTAGATGTTCCTAAAAAAGATATAGAAAAACCAGAGTTTTTTCCTGTATATATCGACTTTAAAACAGCTATTCAAGAGTTTTATATAGGTTGTGGTTCTGCTGCTGTCCCTGGCATGGTTAAAGGGATTTGGCAGATATATCTTGAGCTTGCAAGTTTACCCATGGAGACACTAATAGAGCCTGCTCTAAAATATGCAACAAAAGGTATATATATCTCAAAGATGCAAGCCTCTTTTGTTGAGCTTCTTAAGCCGATACTCACCTCAACAAAAAGCTCATTAGATCTATATACTCAAAATGGAAAACTACTTAACGAGACAATGCTATTTAAAAACCCTCAATATGCAGATTTTCTAAAAGAGTTTTCAAAAGTTGGCTCTGATATATTTTACAAAGGAGTAGTCGCTGACAATATAGATATGCTTTGTAAAAAACATAATGGACTAATATCAAAAGATGAGCTTCGCTCCTATAGTGTACAAAAAAGAGAGCCGATATCTTTCAAGTATAAAGAGTATGACATCTACACAAACCCTCCTCCCTCAAGTGGTGGAATTTTAATAGCGTTTAGCCTTATGCTCTTAGAGGGGAGAGATTTAGACTCAAGATATATTGAAAAACTCATAGAGGCACAAAAAGTCACTGGTGATTTTAGAAAAGAGCATATAGATAAGTTTATACACAAAGAGAACCTTAAGAGGATTATAACTAGCAATACTCTTGTAGAAAAATTTAAATTAAACATGAGCAGCAGACTAAACATGTGGGGAAATACAACCCATATAAGCGTGATTGATAAAGATAGAAACTATGCAAGTGTTACAACAACCAATGGTGAAGCATGCGGCCATGTTATACCTGAAACTGGCATCTTACTAAACAATATGCTAGGAGAAGAAGATTTAAATCCTCACGGTTTTTTCTCATGGCAAAGTGGCATAAGACTACCTTCCATGATGGCACCAACAGCACTCTTAAAGGACAATAGAGCGGAACTTGTATTAGGAAGTGCGGGAAGTAATCGCATAAGAAGTGCCGTATTACAAACCATACTAAACTACACCCACTTCAAAATGACTCCTCAAGAAGCGATAAGTGCAGCAAGAGTTCACTATGAAAAAGGTGCGATATACTGTGAACCACCTCTA
>CAZXOZ010000029.1:0-15985 GCA_964642805.1 uncultured Sulfurospirillum sp.
GATACTTTAACAACTAGTTAATATAAGGTAAATAGTTAAAATCTACAATACTCCTGCCAACCCCTAACTCTTAAGATGCAAGCTGGGCATTTGCCACAGCCATATCCCCAGCTATTTTTGGTGTTGTGGTCGCCGTTATAGCAGGTGTGTGATTCATCTAAAACCATATCCAATACGCCCTCATCTTTTGACATTTGAAATGTTTGAGCTTTTGAGAGATGAAGTAGTGGTGAGTGGAACCTGATGTTAGAGGCACTTCCAAGATTCAGAGTTAATTCAAGTGCCTCAATAAACTCTTTTCTACAATCAGGATAACCAGAGTAGTCAGTCTGATTTATGCCTATAATTATATTGTTAATGTCATGTTTTTGAGCATAAGCATGAGCTAGAGTAAAAAATATCGCATTTCGATTTGGCACAAAAGATGCTGGCATATCTACTCTAGTTTTGTGAGGACTAGAAATATCAAGACTCCCATCTATCAAAGCGGAGTCATTAAGCTGAGAAAAAGCATCAATACTAAGTACACGATTGTCTACATATAGGAGTTTTGCTATCTTTTTTGCTTGATAAATCTCCACTCTATGCTTTTGTCCATAATCAAATGTAAGTGTTTCAACTTTTTTAAATCTATTTAAAGCCCAGCCAAGACAAGTAGTGCTATCTTGACCACCGCTAAAAACTATCAATGCACTATCTTTCACTACTCTACACCTAGATATTTATGCAACTGCACACTCAGCCTAAGCCAAGGGTGCTTTTTTACCAGCTCAATACAGAACTTTGTATTCTCTTTATCAATACTATCTTTACTGTTTTGTGGTTGAATAAAGATAGGTTTTTCTGTTTTAATATTTAAAAACTTCTCTATATCGCTACCACAATCTACTATAAACTTATACTCACTAAATCCCTCTACATGTAGAGTATCCCAATCTTTTGGGGAGTAGGTTATCCAGTTTGCATTTTTGATATGGTTAAGCTTGTAGCCATTGGACTCAACTGCAACATGATAACCCTCTACATGTAAAGCATCTATAAGTTCATTGATGTCATTTAGGCTAGGCTCTCCTCCTGTGATAACAATATGTTTTGAAGGGTAGCCATCTATCTTTTGTATAACCTGCCTACATGTAGAGCTTTTATAGGCTCCTTTGTGCAAATCCTCATCACAAAAGCTACAAGTTAGGTCGCACCCATGAAGCCTGATAAATACACAAGGATAGCCACTAAAACTACCTTCGCCCTGAATCGAATAAAAAATATCTACAATCTTTAACACGCTAATTCCTTATAGTTATGATATAATAATATAACTAAATTTTACAAGGGGATCTTAATGCAAGTAAATAGTTATATATTTCAATCTCCCTACTCAAGTCAAATCCAAGTTGGAAGATTAGACACTACTACAAATAGTGACAAAAGTAGCTCTTCGACAACCACCCAAACAGGTGAAGCTACGCAACAAACGGTTAAAAGAGCTCCATCTTTTGAAAATATGGAGACTCAAAAAACTCAAGAAATTGCACAAAATAGTGATAATCTTCTAAATATCTATGCCTAGCTAGAGTTGTCAATGAAGTGGGAGATAGCTAAACAGTTTGATTTTTGTTATGGTCATCGTGTCTGGTCACAAACTCTTGATGTAGAGTTCTCTATGGATAGCTGTCTTGCTTGTCGTCATCTTCATGGTCATCAAGGGCGATTAATAGTCTATCTTCAAAGTGATGAGCTAAAAGATGGAATGGTTACTGATTTTCATCACCTCAACTGGTTTAAACACTTTTTAGATACTACACTTGATCATAAATTCATCATAGACATAAACGACCCTCTTTTTTCAACTTTGCTTCCTGATTTTGCCGATAAAAAAAATCTTCTTACATTTCAAGATGGGTATCAAAAACCTGACTTACAAATCTTAGAGGGAAAACCTGAATATCTTTTTGAGATGTATGAAGGTTATATCATAGTTGATTTTGTACCAACAAGTGAAAATATCTCAGCATGGCTTATGAAGATTGTTATAAAAAGGATGTCAAAGATAGAAGTAAAAGTCTCAAAGGTTGAGCTCTTTGAGACTCCAAAAAGTAGAAGTACGGTCTATAATAGCTAGTCTAAATTTGCATATTTTTTGATGAGTTGCATGTTTCTCATAACTCTATTATAGTATGGATGATTATAGTTTCCGCCATTGTATCTACTCACTGTTCTAAAATAGTTATGCTTTGTGTTATTACTTAGCCAAACTATATACTTAACACCCATAGTAACATTGAATCTATCATCACCTAAAAGCCTATTGACAAGCCTTACATCACTCATCTTTTGCACCTCTGTCCACCCTATGTCATTTGCTAGAAATTTTGCGGTCTCTAGTCTTACTTGCATAACTCCTAAGGAGGCATTAAATATATTTGGATCTTTACCGATGTCACCAACTTTAAAAAGACCTATGCTTGACTCTGTAAGAGCGATTGCCATAGCTGTATTATCAAAAGTTTCACCTGTATTGTCTGGATGCTGAAGTGCTATTTCGCGTATCATTTTTAAATTTTTAATCTGTTTATCGCTAAAAACAACCCCACTCAAACTACTCGATAAAAGTATAAATAGTATAATGCTTCTTAGGAGATTTGATAAAATAACTTTTCTCATAATCCATCCTAGTTGAACCCTCTGACTAACTATCAAGTTTTCAGAGGGTTCAATTAATAAAAACCGCACATTTTACCCAAATAAGGTAAATAAGTCAATAGTGGGTAAAGTTAGTTAAATATTTCATCTCTAGCCCCAATTAGGGTATAATTCATAATTATACCATATTTAAGGGTTAAGAGTTGTTAGTGCATATATGTTGCTCGGTTGATAGTCATTTTTTTCTGCAAAAACTACAACTTCTTTATCCAAAAAAAGAGTTACTAGGATTTTTTTATGACCCAAATATACACCCATATAGCGAGTATAGACTTCGTCTACTTGATGTGCAAAGAAGTTGCGATAAGCTTGGTATAAAACTCATAGAAGGGGAGTATGATTTAGAGGGGTGGCTTAAGGCAATTAGGGGGCTAGAGGATGAGCCAGAAAAAGGGGAGAGATGCAAGGTCTGCTTTGATAATAGGCTAGAGACAACAGCGAAAAAAGCGATAGAGCTTGGTATGGATGAGATAACGACTACACTCTTAGCAAGTCCTAAAAAGGTGATAGAGCAACTAAGGCAAAATGCTCTACATGTAGAGGAGAAATATGCCTTACATGTAGCCACTCCTGACTTTAGGGCTGGTGGTGGAACGCAGGAGCAGTTTGCTTTAGCGAAAAAAGATATGCTCTATCATCAAAACTATTGCGGTTGTATATTTGGACTAAGCCAGCAAAGAGAGTCACAAGATAGGCTAAAAGATGAGCTAATGTCGCCTATAACAGCACAAGTTCAACCCTCATCAATAGAGGATAGAATTAAACTTTATAGAGAGGTTATAGAGTGTGAAAATGTGGGTGAAAAGTTTAGACTTAAAAGAGAGAAGTTTTTAAATTTTAGACTCTTAAGTGCTTTTGTTCAAGATAGTAAAAAAGAGGTGGTGCCTAGCTATTTTCTATTTTACTCGACTCTTAGGCGAGAGTATGTAAAGGGAAAGATTGAGTCTATAGATGACCATATAGGATATTTTAGCAAAGAGGAGATACTCTTTATAGATATAAAAAAGTTAAATAAAATCTTAAAAACTTCGTATAGAGATGTTAGTGAACTACTAAAAAAACCTCTCAAAGTAGAGGATGAATTGAAATTGAGAAGAGAGCTTACTAAGGGTGTGTATCAAACTCTAAATCCTGTTATTGTACTTGACTATATGGAGCTAGTAAGATATGAAGTTAAATTAATTTCAAAAACATATAGTGATGTTAGAGAAATTTTAGTAAAAGTTAGATAAAATAGTAAAATTTTTATAAAAGGCTTTGATTTGACAAGCATAGATGTAGTTGAGATTCAAAAGATTCTGCCTCATAGATTTCCATTTTTACTTATAGATAGAGTTACAGACTTGGTAGAGGGCGAAGTCATAGAGGCCTACAAAAATGTAACTATATCTGAACAGATATTTCAAGGACACTTTCCAGATCACCCTATCTACCCTGGAGTTATGATTGTTGAGGGAATGGCACAAGCTGGTGGCGTATTGGCATTTAGAAGTATTAGTGAAGATATTCAAGAGGATATAGACGAAAAAGTAGTCTATTTTATGAGTATTGATAAGTGTAAGTTTAGAAGTCCTGTGGTTCCTGGAGATAGATTGGTTTACAAGCTAAGTGTCATAAAACATAGAGGGAGTATTTGGGTTTTGAGTGCAAAAGCCTTTGTAGATGAGAAGTTAGTTTGTGAAGCAGAGCTTAAAGCTATGATTGTTGACAAGTAAGTAAAAATAGTGACAAATATCCATCCAACGGCGATTGTAGAAAATGGAGCAATCATAGCTGATGATGTTAAGATTGGAGCGTTTGCGTCTGTCTCATGCAAAAGCAGTTTAGAGAGTGGTGTTGAGATTATGCAGGGTGCTCAAGTTTATGGCGAAACTTTTATAGGAGAGAGTACAAAGATTTATCCCTATGCAGTAGTTGGAATGCCTCCTCAGGATATGGGTTATACAAAAGAGGATGTCGTAAAAGTTGTCATAGGTAAAAACTGTCTAATTCGTGAGTTTGTGACAATCAATGCTGGAACAAAACATGGTGGAGGAGTAACTCGCATAGGGGATGAGTGCTGTATTATGACCTATTGTCATGTTGCACATGATTGCCAGGTCGGCTCAAATGTAGTTATGGTAAACAGTTCAGCTTTAGCGGGACATGTTGAGATTGGGAGCTATGCAGTTATTGGTGGTATGACCCCAATTCATCAGTTTGTTAAGATTGGCGAGAGTTGTATGATAGGTGGAGCGAGTGCGGTTAGTCAAGATATACCCCCATTTTGTTTAGCAGAGGGAAATCGTGCAGTAGTTAAAGGGTTGAATGCAGTCGGTATAAAAAGAAGATTTAAAAAAGAGGATATAAGAGCACTTCAAAGTGCATTTAGAAAACTTTTTAGGAGCGGTAAAGCCTTGCAAGAAGTGGCAGACACGCTTATAGAGAGCGAAAAAAATAAACAAGTATTAAAAATGTGTAGTTTTATAAAAGAGACTACAAGGGGAGTACCATATGAGAGGAAAAAGTGAAATGAGTATACAGAAGCTTCAAGGAGCTTTGCTTCTTGAAAAGGGGATAGCAAAATGAAAGAGTGTAGCTTTTGTGCCTCAAAAGAGAGCAGTGAAACAAGACTTATAGCTGGGGAGAGCGTTTTTATATGCGAACATTGTGTAATTTCAGCAAGTAAGATATTTTTTGGTGATGCTAAAGAGGAAGAAAAAAAAGAGAATTCAGAGTTAATTAAGCAAGGACTTTTGACTCCAAAAGAGCTAAAGACTATGCTAGATAAGTTTGTTATAGGTCAAGAGAGGGCTAAAAAAGTATTCTCCGTGGGAGTCTATAACCACTATAAGAGAATCTTTAGGCAAGTTGAGATTGAAGATGATACTGAAATATCAAAGTCAAACATACTTCTTGTTGGCCCAACAGGTAGTGGTAAGACACTTATGGCTCAAACTATGGCTAGATTTTTAGATGTTCCTATCGCTATATGTGATGCAACTAGTCTTACAGAGGCTGGGTATGTTGGAGAAGATGTTGAAAATATCCTAACAAGACTACTTCAAGCAGCTGATGGAGATGTGAAGAGAGCAGAGCAAGGCATAGTTTTTATAGATGAAGTCGATAAAGTGGCTAGGATGAGTGAAAATCGCTCAATCACAAGGGATGTAAGTGGTGAGGGAGTTCAGCAAGCACTTCTTAAGATTATTGAGGGGAGCGTAGTGAATATTCCGCCTAAAGGGGGAAGAAAGCATCCTAATCAGGATTTTTTGCAGATTGATACTACAAATATACTCTTTATTTGCGGTGGTGCGTTTGATGGGCTTGAGGATATTATAAAGAGACGAGTTGGTAAAAATGTACTTGGATTTGAACAAGATAAGCGAGCTAAGAGTGATGATGTAAGGCTTATTGAGGTTATTGAGCCTGATGATTTGGTGCATTATGGACTTATTCCTGAGCTTATTGGTCGCTTGCATGTGCTTGCAACACTAGGTGAGATTAGTGAAGATGAGATGGTCCAGATTCTTACAGAGCCAAAAAATGCGATATTTAAGCAGTATAAAAAACTATTTTCAATAGACAGCGTAGAACTCAACTTTGAAGATGAGGCATTAAAAGAGGTGGCGATATTGGCACTTAAAAGAAAAACAGGAGCTAGAGGTCTTAGAACTATTATGGAGGAGATTATGACTGACATCATGTATGAGCTCCCTGAACTTAGTGGTTATGAGGTTTTGATAACCAAAGATACAGTTATAAATGGTGAAAAACCACTATATATAAAGAAGAATAAAAAAAGTGCATAGTAAAAAAAGTCGCAGTAAAACAAGCACACAGAAGCTTCTGCTTCGTGCTTTAGTCGCGAGGAATTTTTCAGGGGCTTTGCTCCTGAAAAAGGGGACAGTAAAATAAAAAAGGTATTGTAAATGATTCTTGATAATTTAATTGGTTTTTTCTCAAATGATATGAGTATTGATTTAGGAACTGCAAACACTTTGGTATTGCTAAAAGGCAAGGGTATTATCATCAATGAACCATCAGTTGTTGCAGTTGAAAGAGACAAGTATGGAAGAGAGAAAATTTTAGCTGTTGGAGCTGAGGCAAAAAATATGGTTGGCAAGACTCCAGGAAATATAGAAGCTATTCGTCCTATGAAAGATGGTGTAATTGCAGATTTTGATATGACTGAGAAAATGATAAGATATTTTATTGAAGCAGCTCACAATAGAAAAAGCTTTTTAAGACCAAGAATCATCATTTGTGTTCCTTATGGGCTTACTCAAGTGGAGAGAAAAGCGGTAAGAGAGTCGGCTATGAGTGCGGGAGCTAGAGAGGTATTTCTGATTGAAGAACCTATGGCTGCTGCTATTGGGGCTGGACTTCCCGTGAAAGAGCCTAAGGGCAGCTTAGTTGTTGATATTGGTGGAGGAACAACTGAGATTGGCGTGGTGTCACTTGGCGGACTTGTTATTTGTAAGTCCATAAGAACTGCTGGCGACAAGATAGACCTTGCGATAATTGAGTATGTTAAGAGAAAGTATAATCTACTCATAGGGGAGAGGACTGGAGAAGATATTAAGATAGAGATAGGAACTGCGATCTCTATGGATGAGCCATTGATTATGATGGTTAAGGGTCGTGATCAAGTAAGTGGACTTTTGAGCAGAATTGAACTCACAAGTGAAGATGTTAGAGACGCTACAAAAGAGACCCTTAGGGAGATAGCGGATGCCTTAAAGGATGTTCTTGAGGTTATGCCTCCAGATCTTGCAGGTGATATTGTTGAAAATGGAGTTGTTCTTACTGGCGGAGGAGCTTTGATTCGTGGTATAGATAAGTATCTTGCTGATATAGTGAAGTTGCCAATATTTGTGGCGGATGAGCCTCTGTTGGCAGTTGCAAAAGGTACAGGAAAAGCACTCGAAGAGATAGCCTTATTGCAACAATTGGCAAATGAATAGACTAAAAGTTGTTGTTTTTATTGTGCTTTTGGTTGCCATATCTTTAAGATACGGTGATAATATAAGAGGAGTTTTTTCATACAATCTCAACAGTGTCATCTCGACATATCTTGATATAAAAATGAGCATTGAGCAGAGTATAAGTGAGCATTTTGCTCAACAAAAAGAGATAAAAGAGTTAAGAGCTACAAATAAAGATCTGAAAAAGTCAGCAGAGGTTTTAGTTACATTTGCTACAAAACTAAACTATATATTAAAAATTAATAAGATGGAGAAGTATGAGCCTAAAGTAAGGCTAGTGCGTTCAATCGCCTATGTAAACTTAAATAACTACCATAGAGTATGGATAGATTATGATGATTTTAACTCTTCTCGCATCTATGGGCTTTTGGATAGAGGAAGCAGTGCTGGAATAGTGGTGGAGCAAGATGGGAATCCGATGGCTCTACTACTAGGAGACCCGAAGTCAATTTTTTCTGTTTTTGTTGGAGATGAGAAGATACCTGGGGTTGTTAAGGGCAACAAAGCAGAAGTATTTGTTAGTTATATTCCATTGTGGATGAATCCAAAGGTTGGTGATGAGGTAGTTACAAGTGGATTAGACGGTATATTTTTTGGAGGAGTTAAGGTTGGAGTTGTCACTAGAGTGATAGAGGAGGAGCTATCAAAAACAGTAGTAATAGAGCCATATAGTAGTAGAAGTGTTCCATCTTTTTATCATATCATAGAACAGGATTGAACTTAGAGCCAGTTTTGGATTTGAGTTGAATTTTGCAATAGGAGAAGATATGCCAAAGAGAGAAGATATAAAGACTATTTTATTGATAGGTTCGGGTCCTATCGTCATCGGACAAGCGTGTGAGTTTGACTACTCTGGAACACAAGCCGTAAGAACATTAAAAAAACTGGGCTATAGAGTTATTTTAGTTAACTCAAACCCTGCTACGATTATGACTGACCCTGAGTTTGCAGATAGAACTTATATCGAACCTATAAATGAGGATTTGATTGCAAAAATTATAAAAAAAGAGAGTGTAGATGCAGTGCTTCCTACTTTAGGGGGACAGACAGCTTTAAATGTTGCTATGAACATGTACGAGCGAGGTATGCTTGAGGAAGTTGAACTTTTAGGTGCTAAGCCTGAAGCGATTAAAAAAGGGGAAGATAGGCAGATATTTAAAGAGCTTATGATAAAAATTGGTATTGATATTCCTAAAAGTCGATATGCCTACAATATTGATGAGGCTATGAAGGCAGCTTTAGAGGTTGGTTTTCCATTGATAGTAAGAGCCTCATTCACTTTAGGTGGTGCCGGTAGTGGTATGGCTTACAATATAGATGAGTTTAAAGAGATAGCGACCAATGGTTTAGAGATTAGCCCTGTTAGTGAAATTCTTTTAGAGGAGTCTTTGCTTGGCTGGAAAGAGTATGAAACGGAGGTTATAAGAGATAAAAAAGATAACTGCATTATAGTTTGCACTATAGAAAATGTTGATCCAGTTGGAGTTCATACAGGAGATAGTATCACAGTAGCTCCTGCCCTTACGCTTACAGACAAAGAGTATCAAAAGATGAGAAATGCCTCATTTAAAATTTTGCGTGAAGTTGGGGTTGAGACTGGTGGCAGCAATGTACAGTTTGCCTTAAATCCAAAAGATGGAAGGATGACTGTAATTGAGATGAATCCACGAGTGAGTAGAAGCTCAGCTCTTGCTAGTAAGGCAACAGGATACCCAATAGCAAAGGTAGCCACCCTTCTAGCCGTTGGTTTTACCCTTGATGAGATTACGAATGATATAACAGGAACTCCTGCAAGTTTTGAGCCGACTATAGACTATATTATTACAAAAATCCCTCGCTTTACATTTGAGAAGTTTCCAACTGCTGATTCGACTTTGGGAACAGCGATGAAAAGTGTTGGGGAGATTATGGCATTTGGTAGGACTTTCAAGGAGTCTTTTCAAAAAGCTCTTTGCTCGCTTGAGACTGGTTTGAGTGGTTTTGATGAGATAATTTATGATGATGAAAAGCTTAAAAAAGAGATTCGTCGTCCAAATAGTGATAGAATTTTATGTGTTATGGAGGCTCTTGGAAGAGGCGTTAGTGTGGATGAGATTTATGAAATATGCAAGATTGACAAGTGGTATTTAAATCAGTTTAAAGAGATACTCGAGTTAGAGAAAAAGCTTGACATGTTCGCTTTGAGTGATGAGAAACTCTTAAGACTTGCAAAAACTTTTGGTTTTTCAGATAAAAAAATAGCATGGCTTATAAACAAATATGATAACCTAGAGCTTACACAAAATGACATATACACAGCTCGTACAAAGCTAGGCATAAGCTTTGAGTACAATGAAGTAGACACATGTGCGGCAGAGTTTAAAGCATTAACTCCATATCTATACTCTACTACAAATATAACTAAACTTCCAAAAGTATCGAATAGTGATTGCGAAGCAAACTTTCCTCGAAAACTTGAAGAGAAAAAAAATAACAAGAAAAAGGTTATGATAATTGGTGGAGGACCAAATAGGATAGGACAAGGAATTGAGTTTGACTATTGTTGTGTTCATGCCGCTTATGCTCTAAAGGATCTAGGAGTTACGACTATCATGTATAACTGCAACCCTGAAACAGTCTCTACTGACTATGACACAAGCGATATACTCTACTTTGAACCTATAGATTTTGAGCATGTTAGAAGTGTTGTTGAGAGAGAGAATCCTGATGGAATTATAGTGCATTTTGGTGGGCAGACTCCTTTGAAATTAGCAAAAAGATTGACTGTGATTGGTGCTAAAATCATCGGAACAACTGCGAGAGTTATAGATGAGGCTGAAGATAGAGAAAAGTTTGCTAAATTTTTAAGACAACATAGTATCAAGCAACCAAATAATGCAACAGCTTCTAGCGAAGAAGAGGCTATTGTTTGTGCAAAAGAGATAGGTTATCCTACTCTTGTTCGTCCCTCTTATGTTCTTGGTGGACGAGCCATGAGGACGGTGTATAGCGAGGGTGAGTTAAGGGAGTATATGCAAGAGGCGGTAAGTGTCTCAAATAACTCTCCGGTTTTACTTGATAAGTTTCTTGATAAGGCGATAGAGCTTGATGTAGACGCAATTTGTGATGGAAAAGATGTCTATATAGGCGGGATAATGGAGCATATAGAGGAGGCTGGAATCCATAGTGGAGATAGCGCTTGCTCTCTTCCAGCTGTTAGCTTAAGCGATAGACTGACAAGGCAAATAGAGGAGCAAACTAGAAAAATAGCACTAAATCTTGGTGTTGTAGGGCTTATGAATATCCAGTATGCGATCTACAGAAATGAAGTGTACATGATAGAGGTCAACCCACGAGCTAGTAGAACTGTGCCGTTTGTTTCTAAGGCGACAGGAATTCCTTTGGCAAAGGTAGCTACAAGAGTCATGTATCAAGGCAATTTAAGAGAGGCACTAGAGTATTATGATAAATATAGTGTAGTGCAGCAAGATGGAGATATTTTAAAGCCAAAATTAAAAGGGCACATATCAATAAAAGAGGCAGTTTTTCCATTCAATAAGCTAGCAGGAGCTGATTTAATTTTAGGACCAGAGATGAAATCAACAGGTGAAGTTATGGGCATAAGCGATACTTTTGCAACAGCTTTCGCAAAATCACAAATTGCCTCAAGCAATATTATACCAAGTACTGGCACAGTCTTTTTGTCTCTTACAGATGAAGATAAAGAGTATTCAAAAGAGATAGGGGCTGGGTTTAGTAAACTCGGTTTTAAGATTTTAGCGACTAGTGGAACCTATAAGACACTTGTAGAGGCAGGAGTGAAGTCTGAATTTGTCCATAAGATTAGTGAGGGCAGACCAAATATAGAAGATAAGCTAAAAAATAGTGAAGTAGATTTAGTTATAAATACAAGTGATGCAAAATCTAGTAAAGATGATGCAAAAAAAATTCGTCAATCAGTTTTGAGGTTAAATATCCCATATTTTACGACTATTGCAGCTGCAAAAGTAGCAGTAGCGTCTATCAAAGATATTGAAGATGGAAGTGTGTTAGAGCCTAAAGCACTTCAAGATTATCTGGAATAGAGCTTATGAATTCACAGCTTGTCTATCTTGTTCAAACAGATACTACAGTAGGGTTTTTGTCTCAAAATAGTGATAAGTTAGCCGACTCTAAACAAAGAAATAAGAAACAACCTTTTATAAGATGTGTCGACTCTCTTTTTACTTTAAAAGAGTTTGTAAGAGTACCTAAAAAGTATAAGAACTTTATTAGAAGAGTAAAAAAAACTACGATGATATACCCTAACTCTCAGGCTATCAGAGTAGTTAAAGATGAAGAGCATCTAAAATTCTTAAAAAAACTAAAGTGGGCATACTCATCCTCTGCAAATCTTACAAAAAAGAGCTTTGATGAGAGCTATGCGAGACAAAAAGCTGATATAATAGTCGAAGACAGCAGAGGCTTTAGTGAAAATAGACCCTCTGTTATGCTAAAGATAAACAACAAAAGAAGGAGGAGGCTAAGATGATAGTGCGTCTAATTGGCTCTTTTTTTATGGGGTTTATATTTGTTGGAGTTTTAAACTTTCTATATTTTGTAGGACTACAACTGAACTATTTTGACTACTATAATATAGATGTTTTTTTTAATGTACTTTTTTTTGATAATCAAAATTTTTACATTCTACTTCCTCTTTCATTGGTGGTCGGTTATCTTCTTATGCATAGTAAATTTGCAAAACTGTTTATGAAGATTTATATTGTAACAATTTTACTTTTTTTAACTACTTTTTATGAGCCAATAGGAAAAAGTATTGGAGAGGCAGTTTTTAAAAAAGAGGCTCAGCAGTATAGATTTGGCTCACAAACTTTTAATGGCAGAACTCTGTACAAAGGAAGAGACTACATCTTTATCCTTAGAGAAGATCTAGGAAAAACTATCAAACTACCAATAAATCAGGTTAGGAGTCTTTAGCTATGGAGAGTTGTAAAATTGGCTTAAACGAACACAAACCTTTTTTGGATAAAGAAGTAGAGCATAACCACTCACATAGCTGTGGACATGATCACTCAAAAGATGGGCACACTCATGACCACAGGGGTACGGATAAAAGGGTATTAAAGATTGCATTAGTTATTACTTTTATAGTGATGATTATAGAGTTTTATTATGGATTTATGACAAACTCTCTTGCTCTTATCTCTGACGCAATCCATATGTTTACCCACTCATTTGCTCTTATTATTTCACTTGTTGCTATTGTTATTGCTAGTAAAAAAGCACCTTTAAGCAAGACTTACGGCTACTATAGAGCTGAGGTTATTGCAGCATTTATAAATGGCATTACGATTGTATTGTCATTAGTTTGGATAATCTATGAAGCGATTGATAGGTTTTTTCATCCTGAGGTTATAGATATAAAAACAGCTATGGTAGTAGCATCTATTGGTCTTGTAGTAAATATAACAACAGGCGTGATACTTATGCAAGGAGATAGAAATAATATCAATTTAAAATCGTCATTTATTCATATGATTAGCGATGCACTCTCTTCTGTTGCTATTATTGTAGGGTATATTGTAATGAGTTATACATCTTGGTATTGGATAGATATTGTTTTAGCAGTGATGGTCGCATTTGTTATAGGAAGATGGGCAGCAGGCGTACTTAAAAGCTCAATCAACACTCTTATGGAGAGCTCTCCCATAGACATAGATGAAGTTAAAAAGTTTATCAGCAGACATGATGAAGTTATAGAGCTCCATGATGTTCATATTTGGGAGATAACACAAGACATGCTAAACATGACAGCACATGTAAAGATAGACAGGTCTTCGCTTGATGGTTATGAAGAGCTTTTGCAGACTTTAAATAGTGAACTTAAGCAAAAGTATAAGATAGTACATACTACTTTTCAGCTTGAGTGGTAGAGCTATAAAAAAGAAATTTTTTAACTGCTAAAGCTGACAGAGCTAAACCAAAACTTCCTGTAACACCTACAAAGCTACCTAAATCTTTTAGCAGGAGTGTCATTGCGACATAACCCCACAACTTCTAAAATAAATACCTTTTTACTTCGCAACTCTTCAAATCTATCACTCATCTACCCACTCTTTAAGTTTTTCTATATCCTCATAGGAACTCATATCTAGCTTTATAGGAGAGATAGATATAAATCCATCTTCAATAGCACTCAAATCACAACTATTGTTTCTGCTAGCTTGCCACTCTAGCGTATGAGTTCCTATCCAATAATACTCTTCACCTCTTGGATTTCTATGAAGATGAGCATTGTTTCCATACTCTCTATACCCTGCATGAGTTATCTTAATTCCTTTACATTCTCTCTCTTTTATGGGAGGTATATTTACATTGAGAAACTTTCTATCTCCTAGTGGAAACTCTCCATTAAGTACTTTTTTAGCTATCTTGTGCGCATATTTTTTTGCTAGCTCATACCCATGATTCTCTATTGATGCTGGTCCACCACTATAGACTTGCGAAAAAGAGATAGCAGGAACTCCTTGTAAAACCGCTTCCATAGCAGCACTAGCAGTTCCACTATAGGTTATATCTTCACCCATATTTGAGCCTTTATTGATTCCGCTTACGACCAAATCTGGCATTTTATCCTCCTTAAAGAGAGCGTGAAGAGCCAGATAGATACAATCACTAGGGGTTCCATCATCAAGCTTAAAAAAGTAGTCTTCAATCTCCACAAATCTCAAGGGACGAGTAAGAGTTAAAGAGTGCCCACAAGCTGACTTCTCTGTTGTTGGTGCTACAACTGTTACATGCCCTAAAGGCTTCATCGCTGCAACTAGAGCCTTTAATCCTTCACTATCAAATCCATCATCATTAGTTATAAGTATTCGTTTTTGCATTCTCTCTCTTTTTTTATGGAATTATAGCATTTACTACACAAAAAAATGTTAAAATAGATTTTAAGGAGGCTGTTATGTGTATGATGCAGGCACCCATAAACAGAAAAAGAGCAGAAGTGTATAGAATTAAAAAGCGTGAAAAAATAGAAAAAACTCCTTTCAATAAAGAGCTAATGAATCCAGATCCAAATTTTATCGACGAGAGAAGAGTAGAAAAAGAGGAAAATAAAGGATTTTTTAGTAAACTATTGGGAATCTAATCTGGAGTAGTTTATGAAGCTATTAGTATCTATCCTTGAGCCATCTGGCAATCTTCACTTTGAGCCGATTTTAAATGAGCTTGGGAGTTGTGAACTTTTCGGCATATTTGATGAAAAATTTGCAGAACCACTACTGCCTAGTCGTGCATTTTCGATTATGGGCTTTATAGACGCAATTCCAAAAATTAGATTAGCTAAAAAAGCTATTAAAGATATGGCACAATTGAGCTTACATGTAGATAAGGTTTTGCTTATTGACTCTCCTGCTTTTAATCTTCCTCTTGCAAAAGCTATTAAAGAGATAAATCCGAGCGTTCAAATCATCTACTATATACTTCCTCAGGTTTGGGCTTGGAAGGCTAAAAGAGTTGCAAAAGTTGAGCAGTATTGTGATGTGTTGGCTTCTATCCTTCCTTTTGAACAGCAGTTTTATAGTAGAGCTAGCTATGTGGGACACCCTTTGCTTGATGAAATCACTACATGTAAGGATACTTATAAGGATACAGGATATATATCATATCTGCCAGGAAGTAGAAAAAGTGAGATACAAAAGCTAATGCCTATCTATAAAGAGGTGGCAAAAAAGATTGCTAAGAAAAATATACTAGTAATTCCTCCTCATTTTTCTAAAAGTGATATAGAAGATATATATGGAGATATCAGCGAGTTTGAAATCTCAAAAGATGCTCATGAGAGTTTTTTGAGAAGTGAGTTTGCATTTGTCTGCTCTGGCACTGCTACGCTTGAAGCAGCACTCATCGGAACTCCTCTTGTTTTGGCATATAAGGCAAAGTGGCTTGATGCTTTTATCGCTCGTATATTTGTAAAATTAAAACATGTAGGTTTAGCCAATATCTTGTTTGATTTTGCTAAGATTGAGCCTTTACATGTAGAGTTGCTTCAAGAAGCTGTAACTGTAGAAAATCTTTTAAAAGAGTATGATATAATAGACAAAAAAAAGTTTTTTAAAAACTCAAAGATACTTCATGAACTTTTAAAGCATGGGAGTAGAGAGAGTATGATAAATCTAATAAGGGGCTAAGATGACCAAAGAGCCGATGACCATGTATGGATACAACAAGTTAAAAAATGAGCTAAAAAATCTAAATAAAGTAGAGCGACCAAACACAGTGATGGAGCTGGATATCGCAAGAAGTCACGGAGACTTAAAAGAAAACGCAGAGTATCATGC
>CAZXOZ010000030.1:0-15227 GCA_964642805.1 uncultured Sulfurospirillum sp.
GTTAAAACTATAGAGGGTATCTTTTTTGAGAGCATATAATCAACCACTTCTCCATCTGGTGCATCTGGCAAGTTAAGATCTAAAAGAGCCATAAAGTAGCTATTGCTGCCAACTAAAGTCTGTGCCTCCTTAAGAGTATATGCAGTATCAACTTCAAAATCCGTATTGGTTGCTATTTTTTTTGCCATTAACTTGGATAGTGCCTTATTGTCCTCAACTAAGAGTATCTTTTGTATTTCCAATTTTATACCTTTTCCATCAGAGCTTTTGCAAAATCTGTAGCCTCACTACTAACCTCTTCTCCGCTAACCATGCGAGCAAGTTCTACAATTCGCTCATTATAATCAAGCAGTTGAACTCTACTGCCACTCTCATTTTTTGTAATCAAAAAGTGAGAATCAGCTTGAGAAGAGAGTTGAGGCTGATGAGATATAGCAAATATTTGATACTTTTTAGACAGTATCTTTAGCACTTTTGCCACACTCATAGACTCTTTTCCACTCAAGTTAGCATCAATCTCATCGAGGATAAGAACTCCGCCAACACTCAAGAGATACTCACTAGTAGTTGCTATAAAAGCCAAGCGCAGCCTATTGTATTCGCCTGAACTTATCTTCTTTATATTAACACTCCCAAGCTCTACATGTAGAGAATCAAAACCCTTTTCATAAAGCTCTACTTTACTGATTAACATATCAATTTTTGGCATATAAAGCATCTCTAAGTAGCTATCTATCTTTTGGTTTAATATCTTAACATACTTTACTCTTCTTTGTGAAAGTATCTTTGATTTTATCTTCAAAGCATCCAATTTTTTCATACATGTAGAGGCAAGTTTCTCTTTTTCAAAGCTTATATTTTCATACTCTTGTAGCTCTTTTTTTTTCTTATGGCGGTATTTGAGTATATCTTCAATTGAGCCATATCTGCTCTTTAGGGACGATATCTTCTCAATCCTCCCTAAAAGAGCCTCAACATCTTGATCTTCAAGCTCATTTAGCCTATCTCTCTCATCTTCTAAAGTTGCACTAATCTCATTCATAGACTCATCAAAAAAACTACTATCTTTTTCTATTAGATTTAAAAACTCGCTAACACTACTTTGTAGATCTAAAATAGCACTTGCTTTTTCTAAACTCTCCTCTATCTTCTCTTTTTTTGAGAGTGAACGCTTAAAGCTCATAAGATCTTCATCCTCTCCAATCTTAGGTTCTACACTATCTATCTTTGAAATCTCAAATGAAGCGAACTCTTTTAACTCTTCTATTTTTCTCTCTTTCTCTTCTATCTTTTCTAGTCTAGTTTTAAGCTCTCTATACTCCAAGAACTCTTTTTTAAACTCTAAAACCTCTTGTACATGTGTAGGCTCCTCCACAAGAGCATCAAGTAGGATTATCAATCTATCACTCTCGAACTCATCGCTCTCTCTTATAGCAAGTGAGTTTAAAAAACTACTCGATATCTCACCCATACTCTTTTTTGTAACACTCTGTGTATTTATAAAATAGCGTGCTGATCTCTCTTTTATATACTTAAATATATTTACATCACTACCTTTAAGACCAAACTTCTCTAACTCTAGCTTATCAGTAACTACAGCCTCAACACTACTAGCATTTGCATCACTTTGTCCAAAAAGAGATAAAATCGCCTGCATAAAGATAGACTTTCCAGCCCCACTAGGTCCAGTAAAAGCTATAAGTCCATGCGAAAAATCTATATCAACCTCCTTAAAAGAGAATTGATTTTTTATGTGTAGTCGCTCTATCATGCTTGACCCCAATGTAGCTTCTCTTTTAAAACCTCAAAATAGTTTCTATCAACCCTATGAATCAGCTTTGCTCCACTGTCTGCTATCTTAATTCGTACAAAGTCAAAATCGCTCATGCTGTAATTATCCTGTCCATCTACAATGATAAGAGTGTCTCTATCACTACTTCGAAGCTCCACTTCAAAATTAACAGGCAAAACAAGGGGTCTTTGAGTCAATGAATGAGGACAAACAGGAGTAAGTATCAAAGCTTTTGTAAGGGGATAGACAACAGGACCTCCTGCAGATATATTGTAAGCAGTTGAGCCAGTTGGTGTTGAAACTATCAAGCCATCTCCATGGTAAGAGTTTATGAGTTTATCATCTATGTAAGCATCTATCTTTGCTATGCTAGATAGTTTTTGTCGAGAAAAAACTATATCATTAAAAGCCACGAGTTTTTTTTTACTATTATCTACATGTAAAGAGACTTCAAGCATCATTCTTGTGTCAATCCTATACTCTTGACTAAAAATCTTATCTATAAAGTTCTCAATCTCTTCAGACTTAATATCAGTCAAAAATCCAAGCTGACCAGCATAAACACCTAAAACAGGCTTTTTAAAGTGAAAACTATTTCTACAAAGCGAGATAAGAGTCCCATCACCACCCAAAGAGATAAGAAAATCACTCTTCTCGCACATCTGTTCAAAACTGACACCATCACACTCAAGAAGTTCTGCACTTTTACACTCTACCATAAGCTCAACCCCATGTTTTAAAAGTGCATTCTTTATCTTTATATAGTGGCGAATTAAACTTCTATCATTTGGCTTACTCACCAACCCAACATATTTAATCTGCTTTAGTTTTTCATTTGTAGATATGATTTTCATAACAATGATTTTACAATGAATTTAATTAGGTAGGGATTAAACCCGAAAATTGTATAATTCGGGATAATATGCAATAATAGAGAGAGATAAGATAGGCTATTTACTTTTTAGCCTACCCGCATACTGTTTCATCGTCTCATCTAGCTGAGACTGAACTACCTCTAAAGCTTCATAATACCCTTCGATTTTTTGCTCTTGAATTGCTATTTTTTTGCATAAATCATTAAGCTCTTTACTATTTGATAACCCTATAAGCTCCTTTTGATCAATCTCTAACTGCTCTTCTGTTTTGATTATCAAAGCCTCTTGTCTGCTTATCTCTTTTTTTATTGGTACTGTTTTTTGATTTCTCTCTTTAGTTATGGCTGCATTTAACTTTTTATTTGCATACTTATCAAACTTTGGGGCTTTTTTTGATTTTTTTGGTTTCTCTTCCTCTTCCCAACCTACTTTTTCTAAAAATTCATCATAATTTCCATCAAAAAGGTCTGCTCCATTTTTTGCAAAAACTATAAGTCTGTTTGCAACTCTTCTTAGAAGCTCCTCTGAGTGAGTTACGATAACAACTGCACCATCAAAGTTTTTTATAGCCTTTGTTAGAGAGTCTATGGAGTTCATATCAAGGTGATTTGTTGGCTCATCAAGAAAGAGTATGTTGACCTCATCTACCAAAATCTTACCAAGCATTACCCTGCTTTTCTCTCCACCAGAGAGTAGTGAGATTGTTTTATCAGCACTATCTCCACTAAACATCATCGCCCCACAAATACTCCTAGCTCTACTCATAGACAAAGAGGCATTTACTCCATAAATCTCTTCAAATATTGTATTATTTAGATTGAGATGGTTTATGTTGGTCTGCCCAAAATGCCCAAACTTACTGTTTGTGTGCATGTCCACTGTGCCATTTAGCTGTTTTAAGTCTCCGCTTAGGACATTTAAAAGTGTTGATTTTCCTTTTCCATTTTTTCCTATGATGCCAAGACACTCACCTTTTTTTATACTAAAAGAGATGTTTTTAAACAAAATCTTATCTTTGGCATATCCAAAACTCAAATCTTTTACATCGAGTAACACCTTTGCAGAAGTCTGCTTAAAGTTAAAATCAAACCTTAAAGTCGCCTCACTAGATATATCTTCAAGCCTATCGATTTTTTCAAGTTGTTTCACTTTTGATTGGGCTAGAGTTGCTGTTGAGGCTCTTGCTTTATTTTTTGCTATAAACTCTTCAAGCTCTTTTATCTTCTTATTTTGCCCTGCTTTTGTCTTTACATGTAGCTCATCATTGAGCTTGAGTTGCTCGTAAAACTTGTGTGTATTTCCAGCAATCAGACTTAGTTTTTTTCTCACTATCCCCATAGTGTGAGTTGTAACACTATCCATAAAATCTCTATCGTGAGTTATGAGTATCACCTCTGCTTTAAAGCTACACAAAAATACTTTCAACCACCTAAGAGAGACGATGTCAAGATAGTTTGTAGGCTCGTCTAAAAGAAGTAGGTTTGGTTCAGTTACTAAGAGTTTAGCTAGGTTTATGCGTATCTGAAAACCCCCTGAAAAAGACAAAGGGCTTTTTTCCAAATCAGCCTGTACAAAACCAAGTCCAAAGAGTATCTTTTCAACTCTATAGACATCATACTTCATATCTTCATCTAAAGCTAAAGAAGCCTCATCTCTTAAAGTTTTTTCACTAAACTTTAGATGCTGTTCAAGCGAACCTATCTTATAGTTTTTTGGGATTGAAATCTCTCCAGAGTCTTGATGCTCTTCGCCCAAAATTAGCTTAAAAAGTGTAGATTTACCGCTGCCATTGCGTCCAACTAAACCCACACGCATTCGCGAGTTTAGTTTAAAATTGAGGTTTGAGAAAAGCTCTTGTGCTGCAAAGTTTTTTGAGATATTTGTAAGTTGTATCATAAGGTTCTTTTTAGTAAAATTATAGCATAAAAATCTATCGGAGAACTTATGAAATACTTAAAAGATTTAGAGAAGATTGTAAACATAAACTCATATACCCAAAATAAAAAGGGAGTTGATAGAGTTGGTGAAGTTATGGCTAGCTGGCTAAAAGAGGTTGGCTTTAAACTAAAAACCTACAAAAGAGAAAAAATAGGCAATCATCAGCTCTTCACCACTAAAAAAGAGGAAAAATTTAAAAATATCCTACTTTTAGGACACAATGATACTGTTTTTCCAAAAGGATATTTTGAAGGATTTAATGAAGATAGTGAGTTCGTATATGGTCCTGGAGTTTGCGACATGAAAGGTGGTAATATAGTTGCCTTGCAAGCCCTAAGAAATATATATGAAAAAAATGGTAAAATAACAAATATAGACTTTCTAATAGTGTCAGATGAAGAGACAGGAAGTGATGACTCCTCTTTACTCACATCAAAAATCGCAAAAAACTATGACTACTGCTTTGTTTTTGAAGCGGCTGGAGAGAGCCTAGAGCTTGTAACTTCTAGAAAGGGGGTTGGAAGATATATTGTAAAGATAGAAGGCAAAGCTTCACATGCAGGAACTTCATACAAACAAGGCATAGATGCAAATCTTGAAGCTGCCTATAAACTCATAGAGTACTCAAAATTGATGAACCTTGATATAGGTACTATTATTAACATTGGTAAGATAGATGGTGGTATGGGGATAAATACCGTTTCTCCCTATTGTGAAATGCAGATGGAATTTAGATATGACATAGATGATGAGAAAACAAGAGTCATAAAAGAGGTTGAAAAAATCACAAATCACTCTTTTGTAAAAGGGACAAAATCAGTAGCGGATGGAGTTATTCAAAGAGATGTAATGCAAGAGAATGCGGAACAGCTTAAGTTAATAAATCTCTTTGAAACTCTCACATGTACAAAAATACCAACTCAAAAACGAGGTGGGGTAAGTGACGCCAATATAGTAGCTGGACAAGGCACAACAACACTTGATGGATTTGGTCCTTTTGGAGATGGGGATCACACTAAAAAAGAGAGGGCACTCAAAAGCTCATTTTCAAACAGAATCGATATGATGACAAAAATTCTTTTGCACTTTCAAAACTCTAAAAAGGAGCTAATATGAGAAAAGTTGGAATTTGGCTATATAGCAATGGTGGTGGGGATGTAATCCAAAAAAAACTTGTAAAAAAGCTTCAAGATAGAGGCATTGAGTCGATTACGGACTTAAATCTAAGACATGCTATTGCTAAGAACAAAGATATTATATGCAACGATACAGCTATGAACAAGCTAGACCTTTTTTTCTCATGCAATGCAGGTGAGCAGACCCAGTATCAAATCTATCTATACAAGGCACTAAATCGTATAATTCCTATCATCAACAGTTATGAATCTTTTGAGTTAACGGAAGATAAGTTTCAAACCTCTATACTACTAAGAAACTGTGGCATAAAAACAGCTAACTACAAGCTATGTCATAGAGATGACACACATCATCTAAGGACTATTATGAAAAAGTGGTCTAAGATGGTATATAAACCTACTGATGGTTGGGGTGGAGTAGGTTTAACGAAAATAGAGAGTGAAGAGACGCTTGACATGTTGATGCCGTTTTTAAATCAGATGGATTTGAGATTTTTCTATGTAGAGAAGTTTATAAACTATGATAACACAGATTTTAGAGTAGATATAGTTGATGGGAAGTTTGTTGGGTGCTACGGAAGAAAGGCAAGCAAGACTGATTGGAGAACAAATGTGGCGAGTGGTGGAAGTGTATTTTTAAGAGAGGCGAATGATAAGATTGTAGATTTGGCACTAAAAGCGACTAAAGCGACTGGTTTAGATGTAGCAGGAGTTGATATTATATATGATAGAGACAAAGAAGAGTATATAGTCTTAGAGGTCAATGGTTTACCCGCCTTTGCAACTCCGCAACAAGAAAAGCTTGGACTTAGCTTTAACAACAAAAAGATAGAGTTGATTGCAGATCTGATTGATAGAAAAACAAAGGATAAAAAATGAGCAAGAAAAATTTACCTAAACTGGGGTTTTTATATATGGATTATGTTTTAAGATTTTTTAACCACTCTAACTTCAAAGGATGGCCAGACAGGATAGAAGAGGTTACCTATCGCTGGAAAAAAGATAGAGCTAGGTTTGTAAAAGAGGTGAAGAGAAAAAAGATAGATATTTTGATAGGCAATATCCCTGCAACAGCTTATGATACTTTTACACAAATTGCAAAAGAGTTGCCTCATGTTAGATTTGTCCCCTCTATTGAGACTCAATTTCCAAATAAATCAAAAGAGAATGTAACTCTTTTTTGCGAAAAGTACAACCTACCAATTCCTAGAACGGGTATCTTTTATAGCAAGAAAGAGGGGTATAAGTATCTTAAAAATGCCTCATACCCTCAAATTATCAAAAAAAGCTATGGCCCTTCAAACTATGGTGGCTATTTTGTTCATAAAGTTGATAATTTTAAAGAGGCTAAAGCTCTTATAAAAGAGAAGAGATACAATCCAATCTATACGCAAGATGCAATTCCACTAAAACACTCTGGAGATATAAGAGTTATGTTGATAGGGCATAAACCAATTTGTGCTTTTTGGAGATTTTGTAAAGATGATGAATGGATAACAAACACCTCTCAAGGTGGAACTATGAGTTATAAAAATGTCCCTATGAGTGTGCTAGAGCTTGCAGTAGAAACAAGCAAGGCTGCGAAAGCTGAGTACTGGGCATGCGATATTGGGATAGACAAGAAGACCAATAGACCATATATCATAGAGTGTGCCACTGCATTTGCTGCATTTCCATATGTAAGAGATTGGATTTGTCAATACCTCATGTGGGACTTCTCAGGTGCAAAGTTTACAAAGCCACATGTACCGCTTTTCTCTTGGGAGGAGCTAGGCAAGATAAACTCCAATCTACTTAGAACCATGCGACATATCGGTTTTAGCAGATACAAACCGAGCTATGATGGTACTTGGTATATAGATGAGAAAAAAGATGATTTTGATATGGAGAAAACGGAGTTAAGCAACTCTTGCGATCTACCTGATTTGGTTACACCAAAAAATCTGCCTCTATCTATAAAAGATGAGCTACTAAAACCAACACTTATGAGTAAAGAGTGTAGTATTAGCAAGATTGATTTAAACAGAGCTGTATTGACTGAAATCATGGCACTTTATGCTATGGAGGAGGAGTTAGCATTGGAGATTTATGAGCATATCAAGGAAAATATCATAACAGATAGTTCTGATTTACTTGATATTGAATCGATTGATGAGCAGATGATAAAAACATGGAGCGACAGTTTAACAGATATGAGATTTGATATAAACTCTGCTGATATGAACTCACTTAAAAGTATCAAAGGAATAGACAAAAAACTCGCAACAGTTATATTAAATAGAAAAGATGAAGTGGGGAGCTTTAAATCACTTGAAGAGTTAAAAGATATAAAAGGCATAGGGAAGCGAAAGTTTTCTGAAATAAAAGCAAGATTTAAGATAGGAGAGTAGTTTTGAAGCAACTTTATAGGTCATATGAAGAGTCAACAAAGATTTTTCAACATTATGAAAAAGAGTATCCTAATTTTTTTAGGCTTCACTCTATAGGAGAGACTTGGGAGAAGAGAGAGATAAATCTTATCACAATCTCAAAAGATATAAAAAATGCAGACTCAAAACCAGCACTCTTTTTCACAGGAACACTTCATGCAAGAGAGTGGATAGGCCATGAGTTGGCAATTGAGTTTACAAAACATATATTTGACAATCTAGAGCACGATGTAAACCTCCAAAAATTTTTAGACAAAGCGACTATATATATGGTGCCTTGCGCAAATCCTGATGGGTATGAGTACTCAAAAAATCACTTTAGTTTTTGGAGAAAAAACAGAAGAGTCAATGCTGATGGAAGCTTTGGAGTTGATTTAAATAGAAACTTTCCAATTGGATTCACCAACGGAGCAAAGCCAGACTCCAATGTATATGGAGGACCAAATCCATTCTCAGAGCCTGAATCAAGAGCATTGAGAGATTTTGTAGAGAGTCATGAAAATATAACTATCGCTCTTGACTACCACTCTCAAGGCAATGTTTTTTTTCCTGCACACGACTTTAGGCACGAAGATGCAATAGATACAACAGACATAAATATCCTATGTGCAAATATGGCAGAAAATATAAGAAAAGTCTCACATAGAGAGTATGGAATCCACCAAGGTAAACCACCTGCAAAGCTTATATCAGGTAGTGGTAGAGAGTTTTATCACTCAAGGGGAATTCTTAGTACAGTTGTTGAGGTTGGAACTAGGAATATCTCTGATTATATGGGAGATATGAATGAGCATATCAGAGAGCATATTGCAGCACTCAAAACAGCTCTTAGAGAGGTGCCAAATTATGGTAAAAATGCTAAATTAAAAAGAGTAAATTCGTTTGAGGTTACCGAAATAGGCTCCTCACATGTAGCTCTAAAATGGGATTATGAGATAAAAGATGATATTTTCTTTGAGATATATAGAGGCTACAAAGATAAAAGTTTTTGTAAAGGTTCAAACCTTATAGCAAAAACACGCAGCCTAGAGTATGTGGATATTCACCTAGAATCAAGCAAGGACTACTATTATAACATCAGGGTTGCTAGTAAACAAAGTGGTGAAAAATCAGCATTCTATCCTCAGATAAAAATTAGGACTGATGTAGAATTTGATGAGTTCACAAGAACATACCATGCTGTAGCTTCAAAAACAGGATATGTGGCTCAAAACCTAAAAACCAATGCTAAACATTTTGGTGTTAATTCACTTTTTGTTGGAGTTGATGAGAGCAAGGGAGTCTCCTATGCAGTAGTTACTATCAATCCAGCAAAAATACCAAAAAATATAAGAATAAAATCAGCTTCATTTAACCTCTATCCGATAAATAGGGTCTCAGCAACAATCGAGAAGTATGGTGAGTGGAATGTTGGCCTAGTAGCGCTAGAAAACTCAACAGATATAGAGAGTTTTGAGGATGTAGAGAGCATGAAAATTATATCTCGCATTGGAGTACCTACAAAATCTCAACAACTCACTCAAGGTATATGGAGAAGTTGGATTTTTTCAAGCATTGAGTGTGATATGCTTAAAACTCAAATTCAAGATGGGCTTGTAACACTTAGAGTAGAGGGTCCAAAAGAGCTAAAGGCTGGCAGGACAAGACAGATGATGCAGTGGGATTTAGGCTATGGAAAGTTTAGTGGAGGATTGGAGTATAGACCCAGACTAGAGCTGATCTACGAGCTTGAACCAGAAGTGACTACAATATATCCAAAAGCTATCAATACTCTATCAAAAGATGCGATAAAAGAGGATAAGCTCATAGCTGGATTTGATAAAAATGGTCACAAAATCTACTCAATGCTAGAGTTTAATCTAGGCGCAATTCCCCCTTATGATTTTACGATGATTATAGATGCATATCTTGAATTAAACTCAACTAAGATATATCTCAAAGATGATATAAGATTTCACTTAGAGCTTATTGATGAAAAAGTAGAAGGCACCTACGACGGATTATCAAATCGAGAAATAATTCAAAATATAGGGTATGACATGAGTGCAAATGAGCTGAAAAATAATCAGACTCAATACTTTATGTTTGACGAGTTTGCAAACCGAATACTCAATGAGAAGCTTAGAGAGAGGAGTGATGTAACATTTGTCCTAAAAGCTACATCATCAAAAAAAGCTATTAAAGACAAGATAGTTTCATGGGAGATAGACAATCAAGAGTTATCACCAAAACTTATAATCGAACATATCCCAAAAAGAAGGCATCCAGTAGGCCAAGTTAAAAATGCAAAAATCATAAATGAAAATGGAAAAATAAAACTTACATGGGATAACCCAAAAGATAAAGATTTCAGATGTGTAAAAGTAGTAAAAAATCCATACAGACCGCCAGTATCACACAAAGATGGACAAAAGCTCTACGCAGGGACAGATAACTATACTTATGATGATTTTGGTGCAAAAGATATAGCCAAATACTACTCAATATTTACCTATGATGATGTTCCAAACTACTCTACTCCTATCATAATAAAATATAAACCGCCTCAAAACTCTGAATAAATCAGAGTTTTGAGGTAGCTTTTCATTTCCAATTGCAATAACTCTATATCCATCTTTTGCAAATACTCTAACTATCTCTCTTCCAAATCCTGATGTTGCACCAGTTACTAAAACTACTTTTGACACTATTTTTCCTTTTTATCTTTTTTTGGTATAATCATATCCTAAAAATTTAATTATAGGATAAAAAATGAGTGATTTAAAAGTATACGACTACCCCAAAGAGGAGTTGTCAAAATTTCAATATGCTATTATAACTACTAACAACGGCTCCATAAATACTAAACTATTTGTAGAAGAAACCCCAAATACTGTTGCAAATTTTGCACACCTTGCAAATGATGGCTTCTACAATGGGCTTAGTTTTCACCGCGTAATCCCTGGTTTTGTTGCGCAAGGCGGTTGCCCACAAGGTACCGGAACAGGAGGGCCAGGCTGGGCTATAGAGTGTGAAGCTTCATTAAATACAACTCTTCATGCAAAAGGCTCACTATCTATGGCTCATGCGGGACCAAATACTGGTGGTAGTCAATTTTTCGTATGCTACGACGCACTTCCTCATCTTGATGGTCTTCACACTGTTTTTGGTGCGATTGATTCAAGCGATGAAGAGAGCATGAAAATATTAGATGCCATTAATCAAGATGACACTATAGTAAGCATCGAAATCAAAGAGTCTTTATAGGGCTAAAGGTTGTTGGACATTGATCCAATAACCTTTCCTAATACCACTATATCTTCTGCTCTGACACTCTCGTCCGAATAGGAACTGTTGTCTGAAACAAGAGCTACTGTTCCATTTGATTTTAACTGCAATCTCTTTACAAAAACTCCCACAGGAGTTGAAACAACATAGACACCATTTTTATTTGGATTTATGCTACCTCTATCCATAAAAAGCATATCACCATCATTTAGAGTTGGTTCCATTGAGTCTCCTATGACATTTAGTGCTTGTATGTTTTTTATAGCTCTTTTGCCTCCAAGATAGTTTACTATCTCTTTATCTAGTTTTATATACTCACTACTCTCATCATAGTTTTCAGCTCCACCACCAGCACTTGCATATATATCCTTAAAGTAGTAAATTCTCTCAAACTTTTCACTCTCATCTACTAAACTCTGTACTACCTGATTGAATATAAGCCAATTTATAGAGATTTTTCTTGAGGCACAAAACTCCAGTATCTGCTTATATGGAATTCTACCCCTACTCTTCATAGTCGCTAAAGTTGCTTGACTTATACTCAATGCCTCTGCTATATCTTTATCAAAAACCTTCTTATTTTTAATCTCGCTTGATAAAATATCCTTAATTCTACTCAAAATATCTTTTAAATCTGACACTATATGCTCCTTTTGATAAAAATATGTCATATTGAAATATAATTGTACCATAATTTTAAATTTATGTATACTTCTCAAAAAAGGAGAGTTAAAATGCAAAAAGTTGAAATTTATATACAAAAATTTGAGCAAGCTATGCTAAAGATAAGTAATATTCTATTTTAATGAATTTTCATCTTGATTTAGATGCTTTTTTCGTTTCGGCTGAGAGGATTGAAAATATAAAACTAAAAGATAGACCTGTAGCTATTGGTGGTAGAAGTGATCCATATATCTTCTTAAAAAAGCGGCTAAATAGAGATATAGTTTTCCAAAACTCTAGAGCTTTTATATCTGCCGTATTTATAGATAAAGATGAGCCAAGCCTACCTGGGTATTTTAAAGATAAAGATAAGATTCGAGGCATAGTTACAACATCAAGCTATGAGGCTAGAAAATACGGCATAAGAACTGGCATGAGTATAGTTGAAGCAAAAAGTAGATGCAAAGAGCTCATAGTTATAAAACCAAACCATGTGCTATACCATAGGCTATCAAAAGAGCTTAGAGAGTATATGCAGACTCAAATTCCTACGATAGAGCAGTTTAGCATAGATGAGTTTTTTGGAGACTTAAGTGGATGGGTAGAGGATGATAGAGTATTCTCATTTTTGGAAAATCTTAAAAATAGTATCTATAAAAAATTTGGGCTTCCTTGCTCTATTGGGATTGCAAAGTCAAAGTGGACATCAAAACTTGCAACAGAGTTTGCAAAACCGTTTGGTGTCAAACAAATAGACAGTGTAGATGAGTTTATAAAAGATATACCTATAGAAAAATTTCCTGGTATCGGTAAAGCATTTCAAAAAAAACTTCATAAATACAAAAAGTTTACACTAGGAGATATCAAAGAGTCCAAAACCCTTCTTTACTCATGGGGCAACAGTGGAAAAAGTATATATAACAGAGTGTGCGGATGCGATGAAGAGCTGGTAGTTGAAAAGATAGGCAGAAAGTCTGTGGGTATCTCAAGAACCTTTGATGCTATAACAGATAGAAAAGAGTTAAAAAGAAGACTCTATATTTTAAACCGACATCTTATATTTATGATTTTAAAGCTTAAACTAACCCCTACAACACTATACTTGTCTATACGATACAAGTTCAACTCCAAAAGAAAACAGATGACATTCAATAGGCTTCTGAATGAGCAGTTTCTCATAGAGACTATTATAGAAATCTTTGAAGAGCTTGACGGCTACTCAAAAGAGGGAGTTATGCGACTCTCTATATCTCTAACAAATTTTATCAAAAAGGAGAAGTTATCTCCCTCTATCTTAGACATACAAAAAGATATAAAACTAAACTCTCTAATGAAAAAGAACCAAGAGCTTAGAGCTAAATATGGCATAGATATAATAAGAAATGCTAAAGAGCTTTTATGATTTCTTGGCTGTCATTACATTAAAATAGTACCACACACTTCCTAAAATCGAAAAAATTATAAGTGGTGCTAGCCAAGGGTTGAGTGTTAGATACTCAAAAGCATTCATCAGTGTCTCACCTGCCGTATAGCTAGCATATCCCAAAATAAGAGCCCAAAAAAATGCTGCTATGACATTTAATATATTGAACTTTACGAATGAGTATTTAGTCATACCTATTCCTATAGGAATGAGAGTTTTTATGCCATAAACAAATTTTTGAAAAAAAATTATTTTGTCTCCATGCTTTTTCATCAAAATATGACTAAGAGCTAGTTTTCTTTTTTGTTTTTTTAAATATGGCATCATCTGTGCCCTATTGTATCTGCTCATATAAAACAGTAGCGAATCGCCAAGAGCATTTGAGACAAAAGCTACTGCGATTGATGTGTGTAGATCCATCTTTCCAGCATACGAGAGTATTCCAGCAGCTATAATCGCAACCATACCGCCACCAAGTGAGTAGAGAAAAAGTATTATATATCCATAAGTCGATAGTGAGTCAATAACGCCTTCCATCGCTATCTCTTTGTTAGATTGTTTATAGTTTCTAAAAACTTTTCTACACTATAAGCATCACTTAAGCTATCAGCCACTACTATTTTTTTTACACTAATATTGCTACCATAAAGAGCTCTATTTTTCTCATCATTGTTTGATATAACGGCTCCTTTAAGAGTAGCTCCTGCAAAAAGTCCTTTACTTTGAGAGTATGTAAATATCTCTGCACTCATATCTATCTCACTACTTCTATCAACACTTGTACTCATAGGACCCGCTGAAGCCGAAGCTCCTACTCCTACAGTAAACTTATTGCTTAGTAGCTTATCTACACTGTTTTGAGTTCTAAAAACCAATATAGTATCAACCACATCAACACCAATCTGAAAACCAACACTAGCACCGCCTAGTGTCACAAAAAAAGGATAGCTCCATCCACCATCCGCTTTTCGTATAGATGCTACTCCTTCGCCATACTTACCACCTATAATATAGCCGAGCCTTACTGAACTAGGCACTACTACTATAGCTTTTGCATTTTGCATAACTGCTGCTGGTATGGTATTACTTTGGCTTCTTGTAAGTTTTTTTAGAGTATTGTTCGCATTTAAAATATCCTCTTCAACTGAACCTGCAAATAGATTTGTGATACTAAAAATCATCACAAATATTAGTAAAATATATCTCATCTCTTCTCCTGTTTTTCTCTTATATAGCTATAAAACAATCCCTCTTGTCTCATTAGCTCTTCACTACTTCCCTCTTCAGCAACTTCACCCTCTTCAAGTACATATATGTAGTCAGCTTTTCTTATAGTGCTAAGCCTATGAGCTATGATTATAGTAGTTTTATCTTTTAGATACTCTTCAAGAGCCTTAAAAAGCCTTGATTCTGTGTGAACATCAAGTGCTGATGTTGACTCATCTAAAATAACTATATTTGGATTTTGTATTACCATTCTGGCTATAGAGAGTCTCTGTCTCTGCCCACCTGAAAGCTTTACTCCATCTCTTCCTATTCTAGTCTCCAATCCATCTTTAAGTGAATCTATATACTCTCTTAGTTGTGCTGTCTCTATAGCAAAATCTAACTTTTCTTTCTCTACAAGATCACCTAGTGTCAAATTTTTTGCAATTGTATCATTAAACAGTTGAGGATTTTGTAAAACTAAAAATATATTTTCTC
>CAZXOZ010000031.1:0-15206 GCA_964642805.1 uncultured Sulfurospirillum sp.
GAAAGGCTTTTTTTAAAATTTAATTTAGCTTAAATTGTGGATTGTTTTTTGTAATTTGCAAGTGGCTCTTAAGATTATAAATTTAAAAGTGCGTTCCAGATTTCAAACTTACCTGCCTAGTTTAGCAGTTCGTCTGACAATAGCTACTTTTGCTATCACTACACAAAAGTATATCATAGGAGAGAAGAGGCATTACTATCTGTGCAATAGTGCCATTTCTATCTTTTGCAATAAGTACAGGAGTATGCTGCTTTAACCCGAATTATGCAATAGAAATCACTAAACTAGCATTCATCATTGTGCTCACGGCATTTATAAAAAACCATTAGAGTGCAACCCTGCTCTCCTCTTTTCTCTTTTTTTTCTTTAGGCTAGCCATTGACTCTATAGTAGAGAACTTTGTAGAGATGAAGAGGGCGAGCTCAGAGCTATTTGGTCTACTTGATGAATTAGCTAGAGATGATGCTCTTTGTGCAAAAGAGCAAAAGACTTAAAAAACTCTTGCACTTTTTTATCTACTATAAACCCTATATTATAAGGATGTAGGGTTTCTACTGTTTGAAACTCTAAGTTAGATGGTAAAACTCTCTTGATATTTTTTGCTATATTTCCAAATAAAATCAACCCTATACCGCTCTTAGCAAGCTGAGTCAAAAGCCTCCGCATAAAAATTCTAAACTCCTTTATATGTAGCTTTGTATCCTCTTTACATGTAAAGACTAAAGCAGTATTGAGAAGTAAAACCCCGCTCCTCTCAAAATTGACTCTAAGCTCATCTATGGAGTTAATCAGTCCTGATTTATCTATCTTGCTTATAGCCTTTTGAGTTAAATCCTCCCTTTTTAAATACCCATCACTCAGAAGTAGCATCTTCAAAAAATTCCTTAAACTTGTAGCTTTATTTACCTCTTTTGAGAAACCTTTTTCACTAAATAAAGTTTTTACACTCGCATCAATAAAAGCATATCCACAAGCACTATGCTCTCTTGGATATGGGTCTTGTCCGAACAAAATATATCTAGTGTCTCCAAGTTTAAGCGTACAAAATGCATTTAAGAAGTTCGAGTAATCTGGAAAATACCCCTCATCTCTCTCTAAGAAACCCCTATACTCAGGAGAAAGTCCAGCATAAGCATACTCAACTATCTTTTGCCAACTACTATCAATTTTAAAAATCATCTACTTCAAATTCGCCAATTTCAGTACCAAATCAACCTCTCCAATCCCAATCCTCAAGTCTTTTGCAATCATCGCTTCGCTTTTACCGTTAGCAAACTGGGTTATTATAAGTTTTTCATTGGATATGGCTCTGTTTTTAGGGGTGTAGTTTATCTCCGCTCTTTGCTCCTCTATCTTGTCTATTCGCTCTATCTGCTCATCTTGAAAGCTTTGCATAACATTTTCTATCTCTCGCATGGATTGTATGAGTGGATAGACGCTTTGCTGAACTTGCTCTTTTACACTATCTTTAAGTATCTCTTCCATCTCGATCATAAACTTTTCTCTATTTTTTGTAAGTTGAAGTATCTCTTTTCTAAGAGTGTGATTTTGTTGTGACAGGTTGTCGATACTCTGCTCATATCTTGAGAGCTTTCTGCTTGTTTCGCTATCTTTTATGCTCATCATTATTATAATTATCACCATTAAAGCTGTAAGTGCTGTTAGTCCCATCAACTCTATTGTCATTTTTTAGCCCTCATCTCTCGTATTAGAACTCTCTCTCTTGCAACAACATAAGCATTCCAGTCCTTCTCATCTCGCTCATGTAGCAACACTATCTTTGCTTCATCTTTTTTGATGGCTTTGAAGTATACAGGAACTTGCCTCTTTGGAAAAAATGGCATCTCAATTCGTCCATAATACTCCACTTGCTCTCTTAATATCTCATCCTTTAGCTTAAAATGGTCGTAATTAATAGACTCAACATCACCTCTATAGGTAAGAGACAAAAAAGTCTGCCTCTTTCCTCTCATAAAAGCATTCATCTCATCCACTTTTCTGTGAAGCTCCACTACCAAAGTAAGTAAAACTTGATCGCTATCCTCAGTATTGCCTCTTGCTTTTGCAAGTCTTAACCACTCTCCTATACTATCATCATCGGTTGAGCTTAGTGAGTCATACTCTCTTTTGAACTCTTTGGAGCTGTCTTCTATATCAAACTCTATCTTTAATGGAGCATTGATAAAACGCATGTTAGAGCCTATCTATAAAGATAAATATAAAGAGCATTATACCCAAGTAGCCATTGAGTGTGAAAAATGCTCTATCAATTTTTGTGAAATCTTTGATGACAATTTTATGCTCTGCAAATAGTATAACCCCGCTCAAAAAAACTCCAAAATATACCCAAAATCCGAGCTGTGCATCTACTGCAAAAAGCAACCAAAACAGAACCGCAAGTGCATGAAAAAGGCGAGATATAAAAAATGTTGCATCTTTTCCATAGATAGAGGGTATGGAAAATAGACCTCTCTTTTTGTCATATTCCATGTCTTGTAGCGAGTAGAGCAGATCAAACCCAGCTACCCAAAACATAACACCAAGAGCTAACAAAATCGACCAAAGAGTGATACTCTCACTTACAGCTACCACTCCTGCAATCGGAGCAAGCCCTAAAGATACCCCTAGAACTAGATGGGCATAGGAGGAGAAGCGTTTAAATATAGAGTAGCCAGCTAACACGGCGAGTATAGGAAAACTAAGCCAAAAAGCCAGAGAGTTTATCATATATGCAATCACTACAAAGATAAGCCCATTTAGCACGATAAAAAACTTTAGATTTTTCTCGCCAACCCTGCCATCCACACTTGGGCGATTTGCGGTTCGTGGATTATCTTTGTCAATGTATCGATCAGTATATCTGTTGAAACTCATAGCAAAGTTTCTAGCACTCACAGCCGCAAGAATCCCTAAAACAAGAAGCCACCAGCCAAACCAGATAGTTTCGTGTATCTGTTTTGAAGAGACCATCATGGCTATAAGTATAAATGGTAGTGAAAATATAGAGTGTTTAAACATAATAAGCTCATTTATATCTTTTAAAACTTTTAAAAACTGTTGCAACTCTATCCTTTTTGGTTTATTTTACTATAATTACAATAAAAAGGAGATTTTTTTGAGAGAGATTGCCATACTAGGAGCAACAGCGTCAGGAAAAACATCACTTAGCATAGAGCTAGCTAAAAAGTTAAATGCCAATATACTTTCGCTTGATTCACTTAGTGTTTACAAAGAGATTGACATAGCCTCAGCAAAACCTACATGTGAAGAGAGAGAGGGAGTAAAGCACTTTGGCATAGATGTTCTACATGTAGACGAAAACTTTAATGTGGCACTGTTTTTTGAACTCTACAAGGAGGCTAAAAAGAGCTCCAAGAACCTCATCATAGTTGGTGGGACTGGGTTCTATCTTAAATCTATGATTGATGGGCTTAGTTATAGACCTAAGATTAGTGAAAAAGCAAAAGCAAAAGCAAAAGATGAACTATCTAGCGGATATGAGCTTATGAAAGAGCTTGACAAGAGATATGCAGAGACAATTAGTAGAAGCGATAGCTACCGTATAGAGAAATGGCTTGAAGTGTATTTTCAAACAGGAGTGGTGCCTAGTCAATTTTTTAAGCAAAACCAAAGAGAGTCAATAATCAAGAAAATAGAGCTTTATGAGATTGAAACCGACAAAAAGACTTTAAGAGATAGAATCGCACTAAGAACTGAAAGTATGCTTAAAAATGGACTTATAGATGAGGTTTTTTATCTCGAAAAAAAATATACAAGAGCACCAAATGCTATGAAATCAATAGGCATAAGTGAAACTCTAAACTTTCTTGATGGAGACTTAAGCATAAACGGACTTAAAGAGAAAATCATAACAAACACATCAAGGCTAGCCAAAAGACAAAAAACTTTTAATGCCTCTCAGTTTGAAAAACACTACA
Organism: uncultured Sulfurospirillum sp.; assembly: GCA_964642805.1. Classification (GTDB taxonomy): domain Bacteria; phylum Campylobacterota; class Campylobacteria; order Campylobacterales; family Sulfurospirillaceae; genus Sulfurospirillum_A. The sequence continues at coordinate 3,939 of CAZXOZ010000031.1, forward strand.
CTGGCAGTACAAGCGAGATATGCTCAAAGGTAAGTGAGTTATTTTCTAAAAACTGTTGTTTCCATTTTTCTAGTGACTGTGATGGTGGAGTATAGCGGGCTCGAACCGCTGACCCCAACGCTGCCAGCGTTGTGCTCTCCCAACTGAGCTAATACCCCATCACAAAATTATGAGACCACTGCATTATACCCTAAAGAATCTTATGAAGAGTTGTAGCATCTCCCATCCAGCTCTCTAGCTCACTCCATTTTTCATCTTTTATCATCTGTTTACATGTAGAGAGCTCTTTTTCAAAAAGCTCTAGCGATATGAGTAGATTTTCACGATTTTGCTTGAATATATCTGACCACATGGTGGGAGAGCTTTTTGCAAGACGGCTCATACTTTCAAATCCACCAGCCGCTAAAAGAAGGATGCTTTTGGGGTCTTGTTGTCCTATGACACTATTTGCTAAGGCGTAACTAATGGCATGAGGAAGGTGAGAGATAAAGCTAGCATGTTTGTCATGCTCGCTCTCTTCCATAAAGACTATCTTCATTCCTATATGAGAGAAAAGCTGTACGGCTCTATCTTTGTGAAAATCGGCCGTTTTTTTAGTATCACACAAAACTACTATTTTCTCTTGATATAGAGTTTTGTGTGCAGCAGACGGACCAAATCTCTCTCTTCCTGCCATTGGGTGAGCTGCTACAAAATTGGATCTTATGGAGCTTGGAGTGCTCTTTATGATTTCACTTTTTGTGCTACCTAAGTCTATGATAGTCGTTTTACTGCCAATTCCCTCAAGTATACTCAAAGTGTCTATGATAGCCTCAACAGGAATAGCAAGAAAAATAACATCACATTTTTTTATCTCCTCAAATGAGACTATATCATCTATAAGATTAAGTTTTAATGCCTCTTCACAGTGTGTTAAGTTGTGGTCAAAGCCTAAAACTTTTGAGACTATCTTTGTATTTTGAAATGCCAATCCAAGAGAGCCACCAATAAGCCCTAAGCCTATAATGCCTACTGTCATTTTTATGCCTTATTAATTCTTTAGATGGTATTATATCTGTTTTAATCAAAAATATAAGGCATCTAATGAAAAAATTGTTAATATTATCTATCTTATTAGCCTCATTTTTGCAAGCTACTACAGTAAAGAGTTTACAATTTGATGGTTTGATTCACATATCTGAAGAGATTGCTTCTGAGATGATTGGGATAAAACAGGGTGATTTAGTGGATATTGAGACTATTGATGAGGCAGTAAAGATTCTGTATAAGCAGGGCTATTTTGAAGATATATGGGTTGAAGAGATAGGTGATGGCGATATAGTATTCCATTTTAGGGAGAAGCCAACAGTTGCAAGGATTGAGATAGGTGGCATTGGAGATAGTGATAAAGAGAAGGTTTTAAACTTTCTTGGCATGAGAAAAGGTGAAGTTTATGATAAAGATAGAGCGGCACTAAGTGAGCAGAGAATTGTTGAGTTTTATGAGGCACAAGGATATTTTGATACAGTAGTAGAGCACAAAACAGAAGAGTTAAATAGAGATTCTATTATAGTTCATTTTCAGATAAACCGTGGTGAAGAGATAATTATTCGATCAGTTAAGATGTGTGGAGCGGAGAATTTAGAGTATAGTGATTTTGAACCTAAAATTGCCAATAAAGAGGCGGAGTGGCTTCCTTGGATGTGGGGGTTTAATGATGGAAAGCTAAAACTTAATGACCTGCCTTTCGACTCAGCGAGAATAAAAGATGTCTATATGGAGCATGGTTATCTAGATGCTAAAGTAAGCATGCCTTTTTTGAGGGCATTTATGGATAGTTATGATGCAACTTTGGCTTATAGTGTTGACGAGGGACAGCAGTACAGAGTTGGTTTAGTTGATATTGATATGCCAGAGGGTCTTATGGAAATTGATAAGCTTAAAAGGGATATGGTGCTTAAGAGCGGCGATATTTTTGATGTCACCAAGCTAAGGCGAGATATAAGAAGGGTAGAGACTGCAGTAGCAGACTTGGGTTATGCATTTGTGCGAGTTGTGCCAGATGTTAAACAAGATAGCGATGAGGCTCTAGTTGATGTAAATCTTAGGGTGGTTCCAGGTCAGAAGGTCTATATAAACCATGTTCGTATATCTGGCAATAGTAGAACTATAGATAGAGTTGTAAGAAGAGATGTATTTTTGGCTGCTGGTGATCTTTATAGCCGAACAGACTTAAAAGACAGCAGAAGTGCTCTTGGGAGAAGTAGATATTTTGAGAGCATTAATATAGTAGAGCAAAGAGTAAGTAGAGATAAGATTGATTTGATAGTCGAAGTTACTGAGGCGTCAACAGGCAGTATTGGCGGGGGCATAGGTTATGGTTCGAGTGATGGTTTATTGTTAAATGCAAATCTATCTGACTCAAATATCTTTGGCTCAGGCATAACAACAAGCGTTGATATAGAGAGAAGTGATAGAGAGCTAAGTGGCAGACTCTCTTTGCAAAATCCTCGTATTTTTGACTCAATATATAGCATGGGCGGTAGTATCTATAGAAAACAAAATGAGTACAACTATAGTTTAGCTACTACATCTTATGAAGTAGTGACAACAGGCTTCAATGTAAATGTAGGTAGAAAGTTTGGAAGGCAGTGGAGTGCTTCAATAAGCTATGTTTTAGAGGATAAAGATTATGATTATACTGACACTAACACAAGTATCTATACCTATCCAGACCTACTAAAAAGTTCACTCATTCCCTCTGTGAGATATAATAGTACAGATAGTTTTCAAACACCAAGAGAGGGTATAATTTTCAGAAGCTCTTTAGAGTATGCTGGTGTTGGCGGTGATGCTGAATTTATCAAGAGTGTAACAAGGTTTAACTACTACTATGGGCTTAAGGACAGGATTAGATATGATTTGATTTTGAGATACAAGATTCAAGCTCACTATTTATATGATAATGGATTTGTTCCTACTGATGAGTATTTTAGCATGGGCGGAATTAGCACTATTAGAGGGTATGAATCAGGCTCTATTGGTCCCATAACAACTGAAGGAGCTAACACCTACTATAATGGCAATACAATGCTGGTAAATACAGTTGAGGCTAGTTTTCCTATCGCAAAGAGACTGAAGATGCGTGGAGCTCTCTTTTTGGATTATGGTATGATTGGTTATGACAGTATAGATGATGAGGTCAGAGCTGGTACTGGTATAGCTTTAGAGTGGCAGTCACCTATGGGACCTATATCTCTTATATTTGCAAGAGCGTTGCTTAAAGAGGCAGGTGATAAAACTGCTAGTTTTGAGTTTACAATGGGAAGACAATTTTAGGTTGATTCTATTATAATTGCAAATGAGGCTGGTTTTACTAGTTTTTTTATAATCTCTTTCGCTAAAAAAAGTTTTTGTGAAGTTTTTATAGTTAGTGTATGATTTTCATAGTGTAGCTCTAGTTTCGTATTGGTAGAGTTAACATTTAAAGATTTTGCAAGAGAGAGGATGAAGCTGAGCCAATTTACTACCTCAACCTTTGGAAGTAGTTTTTCATAAGCCCTTACATCTTCAAAACTGGGTAATTTTTTTGTATGATACTTTACTAAAAGGGCTATAAGAACTCTTTGATGGTGTGAAAAATTGTAGTTTAGACTGTTTGTTATGAAGTAGAAGCTATGAAGATGCTCTTGGTAGAAATTAAGACTTCTTCCTATATTAAATAGCTTTGCAGCAGTTTTTAGTTCATATTTATATTTAGAGTCAATTTGGTGTATTTGCTCTAGTTTATCAAAAATATCTAACGCAGTTTTACTAATATGCAAGTTCTCTTTACTGTTTGCAATAAACCTATCGCTAAGACTTCTAACACTTACTTTGAAATTTTCTGGAAATCTATGATTGGATGAGCGAAGTAGGTCTTTAAGATAGACCCCCTCTCTTACTCCTGTTCCGTTGGTAATTATATCTTTTGCATCAAGTAGATCTACTAGAGAGCTAAAGATAGTGCAACCCTCTCGTATCGTATCGTATCTATCCTTCTTTACTCCAAGATTTTTTAGCTTTAGTGCATCAGTTGTTGTGATTTGCTCTAAAAGATATCGATGCTCTTCTATGCTATATTCAAAGCCATGAAGTGTCTTTAAAGGATACTCTATCTTATCCATTATGATGTTAGAGAATGCCCTTAGAGTTCCACCTATGCCTATGATAGTTTTTGATTTAAAGTGTTTTGGCAGATTCTCTATTTTTCTGTCTATAAACTCTCGTGCTTTATCAAGCTTATTTGACTTATCAAAAAAAAGCTCTTTTAACCTAACAGTGCCTATGTCTATAGATATGGTATCAACTATCTTGCCATTTTCTATGCAAGCTAGCTCTGTAGAGCCTCCACCTATATCGATAGTTGTTGCATTTTTTATTGGTTTAAGGAGATTTATAGAGGCTAATGCACCATATAGAGCCTCAGTTTTTCCATCAATAACTTTTATGTTTAGGTTTAACTCTTTTTTCACTCTTGTTATAAATTGTCTCGCATTTGGAGCATCACGCAAGGCTGAAGTGGCTACACAAAAAGTTTTATGGCACTTCAAGTTTTTGATGATATGGTAAAAATCCTCTAGCGCATCAAAGGCTCTTTGCATAGGCTTCTCTTGAAGAGTTCCACCATTTTCATATGCGCCCTCTCCAATTCTTACTCGACTCTTAACCTCTTTTAGCAGATGAAAAGCGTATGAACTACTTTTTTCAAATACTACCATTCTAGCTGAGTTTGAGCCAATATCAATTACTGCTGTTCGTTTAGCCATTAGTCCTCTATATTTACCTGTTTAAGCTTTAGCTTAAGCTCCATGATTGTTTCTACATTATCAGGGTCGCAGACAATACACTCAACTGGACAGACAACTATACATGAAGGTTCATCATAATGACCTATACACTCCGTACAGGTATCAGGGTCGATTATATAGATAGGATCCGCTTCTTCAATGGCATAGTTTGGGCACTCATCCCTACAGGCATCACATGCTATGCACTCATCAGTTATTATTAATGACATTTTTAACTCTAATTTTAATTTTCAAGTTTATACACTAATACAACTAAAACTAGGCTTATAGATCACATTTTTTAGCAATTTTTACCATTTTTTTACTTGAAATTGGTATATGAAGAGTAGCAACTGCCCCACTTCTATCTTCTCTATTTTTTATTTCAATTGTTGCTCCAATAGCATCAGACGCACCTTTCGCTAAAAACAGCCCTAGTCCAGCCCCCTCTTTATTCCCATGTCTTACAAATGGTGCAAATAAATCTTTGCTCTCATCTATCCCTATGCCCTCATCTATAACATGTATGTTAATTCCATCAGAGTCAGTAAAGCTTTTTATCTCAATTTTACCACCTCGTGGAGTAAACTTTATTGCATTTTGCATAAAATTTTGTAGTATATGAATTAAAAGCGTAGGTTGTATCATTATGGGAAACGAACCTGGTGAGAAGTTTTTTATAAAGATTTTTTTCTCTTGATGTGCAAGAATCTCAAAGTTATTCGCTCTCTCTTTTAGAAACTTAATCAAATCTATCTCGATAGGCTGTTCAAAATGTGCACCCTCTAGTCTTCCTATTTCCAAAATTGAACTTATCATTTTATTCATCTCATCTATAGTTTTATTGTTGTGTCTCAAGGTGTCAATGTATCTTTGCTCGCCCCTTTGCTTGATAAGGGTAACTTCATTTTTAGTCTTCATAACAGCTAGTGGAGTTTTTAACTCATGAGCTACCCCTATAAATAGCTCTTTTTGATATTTTACAAAAGTATAAATTCTGTCCACCAACTTGTTTATGCTAATGGCAAGTGGCTCAAACTCATCAGGAATATTTTTTGTATTAATTGATTGGAAAAAGTTCTCGTCCATCATTGCAAGCTTTGTCGTCAAGGAGTGTATGGGATTAATTAGCATTTTTGATAAAATTAGTGCGTATAGAATAACCAAGAAAAAAGCTATAAAATTGATTATTATAATGCTATGTAATATTTTTTTGAGGAGTTTATCTGTGTTTGAAATGTTTTCAGTAACTGATAAGAACATAGACTTATTTGTATCAAGTGGATAATAAGCAGTCAAAAAATACTCATCATTTTTTTTATGATGTTTGAAGAACAACCTATCTTCTTTGTTTGTAAAAGCTACAATTTTTAAGCTATTTTTTTCATATAGAGGGTTGTCTCTAAAAGACGAACTCCCTATTTCATCGGAAGAGCAGTAGTGTTCAGACGATATCTTTTGTGCTTTTTTTTTCAGCTCAATTTTTAAATCTTCATGGATTGATATTTTAACATAGTTGTAGAGGATAGCGGAGAAGACTACAATTAGTGCAGATGAGGCCAGCACTAATTGTAGAGCAAACTTATCTCTTATGCTTTTTTTGGAAAACAAAACCTATAACCTCTACGCCTTACTGTTTCGATTGTAGAGATTTCTAGTGGCTTATCCATCTTTTGACGGATTTGATTGATAGCAACTTCGATGACATTTGGAGTAACAAGCTCTGGCTCTTCCCATATAGCATCAAGCAACTGCTCTTTAGATACGATTTGGTCACTATGACGAGCTAGGTGAGTAAGTACCTCAAAAGGCTTGCCTTTAAGTTCAATTTCAATACCTTTATAGATAATTTTTTCTTCATCTGGATCTATTGTTAAGTCATCAATCTTGATTACATTTGTTCCACCAAATCTAAGTCTTGCTTCGATTCTAGCAGCCAAAACATCAAAATCGAAAGGTTTTTTTATGTAGTCATCAGCACCAGCTTTAAGTGCTTTTATCTCACTATCTTTATCATCTTTTGCAGATATAACAACACAAGCAGTTCTCGGTGCTTTTTGTTTTACAAGTGATATCAAATCAACACCATCGCCATCTGGAAGCATCCAGTCTGTTAATACTAGGTCATAGTTTCTTATGCCTACATAATACTCTGCGTCCTTATAGTTTTCTGAGCTATCAGTTTGATAGCCAAACTCTTGTAGCCCCTCTGCAATTGTTTTATTTAGAGTAACCTCGTCCTCTACTATTAAAATTCTCATCATATTCCTTTAAGGTAATTAGTTAAAATGAAAGTATAACATAATTTTAGCTAAATTTAAAGTTTTTTTTAGATTATTTTAATATTTCCTCTCTAAGCTTACGCAAACAACGCACTGGTCGAGAATGTTAGGTTTAGAAATTTTAAGTTTTGTTGAAGATATTTGAGGAAACCTAGTTTTTAGCTCTACATGTAGAGCTAAAAGAGCGTCTTCTATAAGCTCAAACTTACTGGTTTCTATACTTTTTTCTATCATCTGTACAAGAGTAACATAGTTGATAAAGGCACCCTCTTTATTCTCGTAGTCTAGCTTAAGATTAATAACTATTTTTTGAGGTGTAACTCTCTCTTTAGCAAGAATTCCCATAATTGCATTAACTTCTAGATTTTCGATATGTATTGTCATACTACTTTAGACTCTTTGCCACTAAAAATTCTCATTATATTTGGTATATGTTTATTGAAGACTAAAAAAGCGATGATGATTATAGGTGCATGAGTCTTTATCTCTGGTATGTCTGGATAGATTAAAAATGATGCGATAAGCAGTGTAAAAAGTGCTATCAAAGATGATAGAGATGATATTTTAAAGAGCTTTCCAGAGATAAACCAAGCTATAATCGCTATAATTGTTACAATTGGCAACATAAAAAACATAACCCCCATGCTAGTAGCAACCCCTTTGCCACCCTCAAGCTTTAAAAATGGACTGTAGCAGTGACCTAAAACAGCGAGTAGAGCTATCATCCACAGAGTTTGATCACTCAGTCCAATCATCATAGCAACAATTAAAACAACAACACCCTTAAGAGCATCAAGACAGAGTGTGGCAATTGCAATTTTTTTTGCCAAAGCTGGATTTGACTCCTTTAAGACCCTTAATACATTGGTCGCCCCAATACTTCCACTTCCACTCTGTCTGATGTCAATAGAGCCAAATCTCTTAGCTAAGATAAGTCCAAAAGGGATACCTCCAGCCAAGTAAGCGATGAGATAAAAATGAACATTGATATTTGAAATAAACTCCACAGAAAACCTTTTTGAAAATTTAGCAATTATTATACATTATTTGTTATAATACTAAGCTTTGCATGTTAAATATAAGGAATTATTTTGGATAGAGAAAAACTAAAAAAAGAGATAAAAAAACTAAAAAAAGAGTTGGATGTGACTATTGTTGCTCATTTTTACCAAAAAGATGAAGTATTTGAGATAGCAGATTTTACAGGAGACTCACTAGAGCTATCCAAGTTTGCAGCTCGTGATGATAACCCAAATCTCATATTTTGCGGTGTTGGTTTTATGGGTCAAAGTGTAAAGATACTCGCTCCAAATAAGAGGGTTTTGATGCCGCGAATTGCATGTTGCGCGATGGCTAAGATGATTGATGTTGGGTATTATGATGAAAATGTTGCTGTTCTAGAGAGAAGCGGTATAAAAAAAGAGGATATTATGCCTGTTACCTACATAAACTCTTCAGCAGAGGTAAAAGCAGCAGTTGGGAAGATGGGAGGGTATGTCTGTACTAGCTCTAATGCCAAAATTATTATAACAAAAGCATTAGAGAGTGGAAAGAAGATACTCTTTGTTCCAGATCGCTGTTTGGGGCAAAATATCGCAATTGATATGGGTTTAAAATCCTGTGTTATTGGAGATGGAAGTGACCCTAGAGAGTCTGACATTATCTGCTATAATGGTTTTTGCTCAGTGCATCAACTTTTTGATGTAGAGGATATAGAGTTTTATAGACAGAAGTATCCAGATATTTTAGTAGTAACCCATCCTGAGTGTAAGCCAGCAGTGTGTGAAAAGTCAGATTTTGTGGGCTCAACAAGTCAGATTATAAAGTATATAAAAGGGCTACCATTGGAGCAAAAAGTGGTAGTTGGAACGGAGTACAATATGGTAAATAGATTAAGAGAGAAAAATACCTACATCCTCTCCTCAACTAAGCCAGAGTGTCCTACGATGAATGAAACAACACTAGAGGATGTAAGAGATACGCTTTTAAGTATTAAAAACGAAGTGTATGACAACGAGATAACCATAAGCGAAGAGACAAGAAAGTATGCTTTTGAGGCATTAAATAGGATGTTTGAGTTATGATAGATAGATTTGTAAAAATGGCACTTGAAGAGGATGTTGGACGAGGAGATCTGTTTTGGCTAGTAGGAGGCAATAAAAAAGCTACCGCAAAGATAGTCTGTAAAGATAGCGGAGTCTTGGCTGGGGTTATTTACGCAAAAGCTCTTTGCAAAAACGAGAAGCTAAAGTATAGGTTTTACAAAAAAGATGGGGATACTCTTAAGCGAGGTGATGTGATAGCTACCATAAAGGGTAAGTCAAAAAAGATTTTGATGTGTGAAAGAACTATCTTAAATTTGCTTCAACATGCCTCAGGCATAGCAACCAATACAGATAGATATGTCAAAGCCTTAAACAGTACTACCATAAGACTACTAGACACAAGAAAAACAAGACCAGGTTTGAGGGTTTTTGAGAAATATGCAGTTAGGTGCGGTGGTGGGAACAATCATCGCATGGGGCTTGATGACTGCTTGATGCTAAAAGACACTCATCAAGAGACAATTGAAAGTTTAAAAGAGTTTGTAGTTGAAGCTAGAAAAAAGATACCATACACCACTAAGATTGAGATTGAGTGCTCTAGTGTAAGCATGGCAAAAGAGGCGATGAGTTGTGATATAGATATGATTATGTGCGACAACATGGGTATTGAAGAGATAAAAGAAGTTGTGACATACAAGAGTAATAATGCTCCTCATGTGCTACTAGAAGTGAGTGGCAATATAACAGATAAAACTATATTATCTTACGCCTTGAGTGGAGTAGATGCCATAAGTAGCGGAAGCCTCATACATCAAGCACTCTGGCTAGATTTCTCTATGAGTATAGAGCACAAAGAGAGCGAGGCTTAAGAGAGCATGGCTGACGATCAAGAAAAAACGGAGGAGCCCACCCCTAAAAAGATTGAAGATGCCAGAAAAGAGGGAAATGTCCCTAAAAGCCAAGATGCAAGCAGTTTTATAACTCTTGTAGTCGCCATAGGAGCTTTTTTAGCTCTTTTGCCCTACATGAAAGAGAAGATGTTTAGTCTCTATAGGTTCACTCAATCCTATATCGGAGTAGATTTAGATAAAAATGATGTCTATATTTTGAGCTTTACTATCTTTAGAGAGTTTGCTATCATGATTTTACCCCTAGCAACTATAGTGGCTATCTCGGGCATTATAGCTGGTCTTTTGCAGTTTGGATTTCTAATTACAACCAAGACTCTTATTCCTGATTTGAAGAAAATTGACCCTATAAAGGGACTTAAAAATCTTTTTAGTATGAAAAAATTCATAGAAGGACTAAAGATTGTTTTAAAAGTCACGCTTGTCATGATTCTTGCGTACTATATTTTATTGAGCTTTACAAAAGAGCTGACATCTATAGTTTTTTTTCCTATCTATGATTTGATGCAGTGGCTTATGGATAAAGCGCTGATTTTGATTGCAGCTATGCTCGTCCTTTTTTTAGCACTCGCTCTGTTTGATTTACTTTTTGTTCGCTACAACTACTTTAAAGAGTTAAGAATGAGCAAACAAGAGGTAAAAGATGAGTATAAACAGATGGAGGGAGACCCACTAGTAAAAGCTCGTATAAAAAGAGTTCAAATGGAGATGAGTAAAAAAAGGATGATGCAAGATATTCCAAGTGCAGATGTTGTCATAACAAATCCAACTCACTTTGCAGTAGCTATCAGGTATGATACTAAAAAAGAGAGTGCCCCAAAAGTAGTGGCAAAAGGAGTAGATCATTTGGCTCTAAAGATAAAAGAGATTGCAAGAGAGCATAGAGTACAAATCATAGAAAACCCGCCCCTAGCAAGAGAGCTATATAAAAGATGTGAGATAGATGAGATGATACCACAAACTATGTATAAGGCAGTGGCAGAGGTTTTAGCCTTTGTTTATAAGAGTTCAAAAAAATCAAGGATATAATCTATGCTTCATATAAAACAATATTGGTCAAACTACCTACTGCTTCTACTCTCCTTATCGATTATTTATCTTGCAACTTTTGCAAAACTTGATGATAATGCTGATAAAAGAATTGACAGATCTTTCAAGCAAGCACTAGGGGTTTTTGCTACGGCAAAAGCCCTAAATGGCATCATTTCTGTAGCTCAAGGTACCG
>CAZXOZ010000032.1:0-15202 GCA_964642805.1 uncultured Sulfurospirillum sp.
AAAATGCTGTAGCTAAATATGCGTTTAGTTCGTTTGACTCTATAAGATAAGCAGACGGTACATTTCTAAATGCTAAAAATGTCTTCTCATCTATAAGCTCTTTTACTATCAATACATCTCTTGCACCAACAGATTTTACAATCGTTGCTGCATCTTTAGTTTTACCAGACTCAACTGCTACAGAGTCAACCACAAATAGTGCATCCTTTGATGCCTTCTCATTTAGTGCAAACTCTAATGCTAGTCTCTTTTGTTTTTTATTCACTTTTTGGTCATAATTTCTATTTGCTCTAGGACCAAAAGCAACACCACCACCTACCCATATAGGGTTAGTTCTACTACCAGCTCTTGCTCTACCGCCACCTTTTTGTGCAAATGGTTTTTTACCGCCACCACGCACATCACTTCTACTTTTTGTTGAAGCTGTATTGGCTCTTAGGGCTGCTAAGTAAGATTTAACATATATATGCAAATTGTGAGAGTGAATTCCATCAAACTTCTCAGGAAGGGCTAGCTCACCTGAGTTTTCAAACTTATCATTAAGTACTATTGCTCTACTCATTTAACAATCCTTACTCTGCCTATTCCACCATTTGGTCCAGGAACTGCTCCCTTGAGTGCTAAAATACTATTTTGCACATCAAAAGAGACTATCTCATTTTTTACTGTAACTTTTACATTGCCCATCTGTCCTGGCATTTTTCTACCTTTTTGAACACGACCTGGCCACTCAGCATTACCGATTGAGCCGCCTGTTCTGTGAAAACGACTACCATGACTTGCAGGTCCACCCTTCATGCCATGTCTCTTCATAACACCAGCAAAGCCTCTACCCTTAGAGTTGAATGAAACTTTTAGATTTTTTGCGTCACTAAGTGGTGCAGTATCTAACACTCCAGCTTCTGTATTTGCAACATCTAAAGTAATAAAGCGATTAAACTCCCCACTTAAACTATACTTTTTTTGCTGACCTACTATAGCTCTGTTTATCTTTTTACCTCTTGCGTATGCTACTACTGCACGCTTTGAGCTATCAATTTCACAAACTTTTGCTTCTATTACTTTTAAAAGAGTAACAGGAACACTAGGAACTGTGATGGTTCTACTCATTCCAATTTTTTCTACTATATATTCCATTATTTCTCTCCCTACTTACCCATAGCTCTAACTTCAACATTCACCTCAGGAGCTAAATCAAGCTTCATCAATGAATCAATTGTGTCAGTTGTAGCAGATACTATATCTATCATGCGACTATGAGTTCTCATCTCAAATTGCTCTCTTGATTTTTTGTTTACATGTGGTGATTTCAGCACTGTGTAGCGCTTTATCTTCGTTGGCATAGGAATTGGGCCTCTAATCTCAGCTCCAGTTCGCTTAACAGCTTCTATAATCGCTGCAACAGATCTATCTAAAACTCTATGGTCATAAGCCTTGAGTTTGAGTCTAATTTTCTCCATACTTTACCCCTGAAAAAGAACTTGTCACACTGTTTAACTGTTTTCTTTAAATCGAACAAGTCCGATTTAAATTCATTGCACTAAAGCTAAGGCTTACGCCTAGAGTTTTTTTATCAACTGCTTTCTTTAAATCGAACAAGTCCGATTTAAATTCATTGCACTAAGGCTAGCTCTTGCGAGCAGAAATGCTTAGGCTTTAAAATTGAAACTTCAATCTACAGCAAAAAATAGTTAAGTATGACTTTATTAAGGAACGAGATTTTACTAAAATTTTTCTTATAAGTCAAGTTTATTGGGAGTTTTATAGATTTTTATCATATTTAATTTCCTTCTAAAAAGGAAAAAATATAATCTAATTGTGAAAATTTTTGATCTATCTTACCTCCTTTATTCTCCAAGATAATGTCTCGCCAGCAAACATAGGAACAATATCTGTATATTGCTCAACTACCTTAAAAGGCTCTTTTATCATCTCTATCTCTTTATCTAGTGGCTTGTAACCATAAATCCTTTGAGCATTATCACTAACAAATGCTTGTAGATTCTCAAGAGTGCCATTCTCGTCAAACAAAGAGGCAAGAGCCGCTAATGCTATAGGAGCCGTAAAAACACCTGCTGCACAGCCACAACACTCCTTTGCATGTGTTGGATGAGGTGCTGAATCACTTCCAAACATCACTTTTGGATGGGCACTCAAAGCTACCTCTAAAAGAGCTTCTCTATCTTCATATCTTTTGGCTATGGGCTTACAAAATAGATGAGGTTTCAATAGGCCTCCAGCTACATCATCTAGCGTAATATAGAGATGGTGGAGTGTTATAGTTGCATGGAGGTTGTCATATTTATCTAACAGATCTACACTATTCTTTGTAGTTATATGCTCCATTATAATTTTTAGTTTTGGAAAATTGGTAGCAAACTCTTCGTAAACTAGACCAAACTCTGTCTCTCTGTCCATAACAAAGCCATCAGTTTCACCGTGAACACACAAAGGAATCTCTAGTTCACTCATAGCCTCAAAGACGCCTCTTAGCTCCTCTATATCCATGTTGTTTACGCCTGATTCAGAGTTGGTTGTAATCCCAGAAGGGTAGAGCTTAACCGCACTTATGTGCTCTTTCGCCTCCTTTAAAAACTCATAAGTGTAATCATTCCTAAAAAATAGAGTCATCAACGGATCAAAAGCCTCATCGCCAATAGCCTCTTTAATTCTATTTTTATAGCTCTTTACTGCTTCTATTGTAGTCACAGGAGGAACTAGATTTGGCATGATAATAGCAGCACAAAAACTCTTTGCACTAAGTGGTGCTACAACTTTTAACATCTCCTCATCTCTTAGATGAAGATGCATATCTAACGGAGATTTTAGAGTTATAGTCATCATATAGCCTCTTCATCCTCTTCAGAAGTTCTAATTCTAACAACCCTTTCAACTTGTGAAACAAAAATCTTTCCATCTCCAATTTTGCCAGTTTTTGCTGAATCAACAATCGTTTTGACAATACTTTCGACATCCTCATCTTTTGCAACAACCTCAATCTTAACTTTTGGTAAAAAATCAACCACATACTCAGCACCTCTATATAGCTCTGAGTGCCCTTGCTGACGACCATACCCTTTTATTTCACTAACTGTCATACCAGTTATCTCTATAGCGGTCAAGGCATCTTTTACATCTTCAAGCTTAAATGGCTTTATAACTGCTTCAATTTTTTTCATAATATCTCCTAGTTTTTTGCTACTCTAAAAATAACACTACTTAACTAACCTTACCCACTATAATGGGCTTTGCTTATTATAGTGCGTAAGGTCAGTATTTAACATAAGCCTTTAGTATTTTTATCTCCTCAATTGGCTTGTCTCTTCCGCCTACCTTAGAGTTCTCTATCGCATCTACTACATCAAATCCACCAACCACTTCACCGAAGATAGTATGTTTTCCGTTGAGCCATGGTGTTGGTTTTGTTGTTATAAAAAACTGACTTCCATTTGTATTTTGTCCAGCATTCGCCATGGCTAGTATGCCGCCTCTATCAAATACTACTCCTGCACCAAACTCATCTTCAAAAGGCTCTCCCCAAAGTGAACTTCCGCCACGCCCAGTTCCTGTTGGATCACCTCCTTGAATCATAAAGTTTTTAATCACTCTATGAAAAATGACACCGTCATAGTAGCCTTTTTTTGTTAATCCAATAAAATTTTCTACTGCTTTTGGTGCAATTTTAGGAAAAAGCTTAAAAACTATTTCACCTTTGGTTGTCTCAAAAACTACACTTGTTTGTGCACTAAAAAGCAGAGTTGAAAGACCTAAAACTGCTAGTAAAACTAATTTTTTCATACTATTCCTCTTTTAAAAATTTTCTATCTTTCAAGCGGTAGACTTTATTTTTTATCTTCTCTAGGATACCTGCTTGAATTAGTTGCTTAAACATATTGACCACCGTTGGCTTACTCACTCCGATACTATCCATTATGTCCTGATATGAACCATAAAAAATCTGCTCTTTGTCAAGATTATCAATAATATACTTTAAGATTTCAATTTTTTTACCTCCTACTAAAACAGAAAGAGCGTCAACCATGTAAGAGCAACCCTCTAGCTCCTCTTTTTGAATTTTTGGTAGCATAACTGCATAGATAGAGTTTAGCAAATCTTTTATATTTATGGGCTTTACTATGAAGCCGTCAACTTTTAACCTGATAGCCTCCATGAGATACTCTGTTTCAGTAAAAGCTGTAGTTATGATTGATGGTATGCTTTTTTTATGAGTCTCTTTTAACTCTTTTAGCATATCTATGCCGTTCAAATTTGGCATCATTATGTCTGTTATGATAACATCAATATCATCTTCAAGTGCCATCTCTAAGCCCCGCTGACCATCACTTGCCACTCTAACCTCTTTTACGAAATCATCAAGTATCATCTTTGTTTGTTTTTGTATGCTTTTCTCATCTTCAACATAGAGCACAGTACACTCTTTTAGATAGTTCAAGTCCATCTATGATCTCCTTTTGCTTATAGGCACTACTATATTAATACAAGTACACCTTTTGTAAACTTTAGTGTCATTTAAAAATATATGTGAGATATTTTGTGCATCTATTGAGCCTAGCATATGCTTCTCTATAATCTCTTTTGACATATATAATCCAATCCCTGTTCCGCTACTTTGGTGCTTAGTAGTAAAGTATGGCTCAAACATTCTATCAATAACCTCTGCAAAAATCCCGCCACCATTGTCTATAACCGAAATTTTACCATTTTTACCCTCTTTATCTGCTTTTACCAATACCTCTATATACTTTTTTTGAGTTTTCATCTGAACTAAAGCATCTTTAGAGTTTGAAATTAGATTTACTATAACTTGAGAAAACTCATTTGGATAGCCAGTAGCCTCAAAATCATCTTCACATATTAGGTCTATCTTAATACCTAGCTTTTCATAGTAGCTATAAACTAACTCAATAGACTCTTTTACAACTCTTTTTATGCTAAAGTTTTCCTCAAGCTTATTTGGGTTAAAAAAATCTCTAAAATCATCTATGGTTCTTGACATAGAGGTTGCTATTTTTATACCCTCATCAACTTGAGAGTCTATAAACTCACCATCAAGCTTTCCTACCATCTTTTTCATCCCAAAACTCTGAATTATGAGGGTTATGGCGTTTAGTGGTTGTCTCCATTGGTGAGCAATATTTCCTACCATCTCACCCATAGATGCTAGCCTAGATTGCCTGAACATGATTTGGTCTTTTTGGCGGCTCTGTTCAACTTCAAAAATAATCTTTTTCTCCAAATCAAGATTTAAAATTTGAAGCTCTTTTGTTTTTTCATCAACCATCCTTGTCATTTGGGCATGTAGAAATCTAATATTTTGCAAAATCACAATCGCAAGAAGAGCGGCAACCGATATAGTTCCCACAGTCGCAGCCACTATCCACGTAAAGGTACTCTCATAAACTGCTTTAGTCTTAAGCTTTGCACTATCTGCAGCTTCAAGATTGAGACTTATAAGTTGAGTCAGATGGATGTTTATAGAGTTTACACTTGGATATAGATCCTCTTGAAGGCGGTTAAAAGCATCTGCTGTACGATTTTTAGCAAAAAGATTAAAAATATCTACTAAAATAGAGTCAATTTGCCTAGTTTTTTTCTCAATCGCTTCAATCATATCATTCTCAAGTGTCCTTTTAGGGGTAACGCTCTCTTCTCTTATTAGCCTTATAGGCAAAATCATATCAGCCACCCAGCTCGCCTCATCTATAATAAGACTACTCTTATACTTACTCCAATCTCGCCGAATAAGGTCTTGTGCTAAAAGAATTACACTCCTGCCATCTTCAACGCTTATATGACTACTCTCTATATCTCTTAGGGTGTCTAGCACATTGACTGTGTATATATCCTTAATTTTCTCTAGTCCTATAATGGGGACCATCCGCTTATTGTAGAGTATATCAAAATCACCTTTTATACGATTTAGACTTAAGTGAGCAAAGCTTCCAAGAAAGAGCATTCCAACAACCATATTGATAAATAGCAGGGTTGTTTTTTTAGCTATAGTCATGCTTTCAATTTTGCTTATGACACTTTTAAAAGGCCTACTACTCTCCCTCATGTACATCCCAAAAAATACCGTCACTATAGTATGTCAAATAGACATTATTAAGACACTTGCAAAGTCGCATACTCTCATCAACACCAAGGTTTTCCTCTATCTCCCTATATAGATAGCCTATCTCATCGATAAAATCCTCTTTTGTGAACCTCTCGCCAACTCTTCTAAATAGCTCAACTGTCATTCTTGCTATAAAATATCCCTCTAAAGAGATATAGCTATAATCTTTTTCAGGGTTAAATCTATCCATAAGCTTTCTATAGTGTCCAACCTCATCAGACAGTGAGCCCCAAGGAGAGGGTACAACTTGTGAAAAAATTATATTTTCAACCCTATCATCAAGAGCATTTAAAAGCATACGAGAGCCAACAAAAGAGATTGTGCCAAACTTTACATCTTTTAGTTGCTTATCCTCTCTTGCTCGCTCTATAAACTCCGCTACTGGCTTTGTTGCACCTATCATGATAACTACTTCTGGTCTGCTTTGAGATATTTCATACAAAGCATGTCCTACTGAGAGAGTATTTCTCTTATAGCTCCCTTGCGCTACTAGATACATATCTCGCTTCTTTAGCTCCCTCTTTATTCTCACCAATCCTTCACGCCCAAAACAGTCATTTTGATAAAAAATTGCTATGTTTTTATACCCTTTTTCATCAACAAAATACTCTATAAGTGCCTCAATCTCTTCAACATAGCTTGTTCTTCCATTGAGGATAAGTGGGCTTCTAGGAGTCTGTCTCAAAAACTGAGCTCCTGAAAATGCTCCAATAAAAGGTGTCTGATGCTCTATAACTACGGGCATAACAGCCTTGCAAACAGGTGTTCCAATATATCCAATAAGTGCAAAAACGCTATATTTTTTTATAAATTTTTGCGTATTTTCAATTGCGATTTTTGGCTCAAACTTGTCATCTTTAGTTATAACTCTCAAAGTTCTACCATTGATACCGCCTTGTTCATTAATATACTTAAAATAAGCATTAATTCCCAACAAAAGCTCATCTCCAAGCGTGTGTAAACTTCCACTAAATGGTCCGCTCATACCAAGTCTAATCTCTTTTTCATCATAGTATGGGTTAAGGTTGATAAATGACAATAAAAAAACTATTGCAACTAGGCAAATCACTAATATTTTATACATTGATGGTATAATAGCACCAAATAGCTTAATAAGTAAATAAATATTTACTAACTCTATAAAATTTATGGAAAATTTATGAAATGTAAAATATGTAATACGCAAACAATAAACTTTGAGGATACTGCACTTAAGAAGAGCTTTTCTCGCTGTCCATGTTGTGAGTTTATCTTTTTAGATAAAAAGTTTCATATCTCCTTGGAAGATGAAAAAAAACAGTACAACTACCACAACAATAGTTTTGAAGATAGCGGGTATGTAAAAATGCTTGAAAATTTTTTGGACTATTTTTGGAAAGAGACTAAACCCAAGACCGCACTAGATTTTGGATCTGGACCAGGACCTGTTTTGTATGAAATTATGAGACAAAGAGGTGTTAAAACAGAGTGTTATGACAAGTTTTATCAGACAAAAAAAGTCTATATCGACAAGAGATACGACCTCATCACTTCGACCGAGGTTTTTGAGCACCTAGATAATCCTAAAGAAGTTTTAAAACTCTTAGCAAGTCACTTAAGTCCAAATGGAGTCATAGCCATAATGACACTATTTCATACAAACAAACAAGAGGATTTTCTAAAATGGTGGTATAGAAGAGACCCAACTCACATAGGTTTTTTTACTCCAAAAAGCGTAGAAATTATGGCAGAAAAATATGGGCTCAAAGTTTTAAAACACGACAATAAGCGCATAATTACTCTAGCTTTCCAAAAACCTTATAAATCTCCCAATACTCATCTATAGCCTCTTTAAGCTCTTCATCACTCAAGGTTGTCCTCTCTTTTATGCCAAAGCGGTTTATTAACCCCTCTTGAAGTATAGTTGTCTCTCTTGTTGGATTTTTAAGATACTCCCTTAATGCACTCTTCACTCTCACTTCACTACTGTGCTTTAAAAGATACCTATAGAAAAACTTGTCTATCTTAACAGGCATTTTCATATGGCACTCAACACAGTTTTTTTGATATACACTTGCAAAAAGTCCCACATGTAGAAAAACTACCAATATCAACTTTGCCATGAAACTCTCACTTTTGTCCACTCTTTGTATTGCGATTTTATCTCTACATGTAAAGAGTATTCACAAGCAATCATATAAACTATACTAAGTCCTATACCAAAACCACCCACGCTCTCATCTGCCCTAGCATATCTTTGAAACATCTCTTGAATTTTTGACTCTTTTATACCTCTTCCACTATCTAATATCTCAAAATAGTTTTTAGCTAGCTCTATCTCTATTTTGCCTTTAACTCTGTTGTACTTTATGGCATTTGAGAAAAGATTATCTATCAGTTTTGTTATCTTTTTTCTATCCGCATGTAGAGATGGTTTATCTTTGCATGTAAAACTAACTGTTAGCTTTTTTGACTCACAAAATAGATAAAAATACTCTATCCTCTCTTCAATAAGCTCTTTTAAGCTAATATCTTCATCATAAGAGACTAACTTGTGAGCTAACACTAGATATGTTAAATCTTGATATAGATTTGAAACTGTCCTTGCTCCTATGTCTATGCGTTTTATCTTTTTTGCCAACTTTTCATCTAGGCTAGCTGTATCAATCATCTCTATATTGGACATAATCGCATTTACTGGGGTGTTTAACTCATGTGTAGTATCTTTTATAAATCTATCCAAAAGCTCTATAGCTTCACGCATAGGCTTTAAAAGCAGTCTAAGTAGAAAATAGCCAAAAATAGTCATAACTGAAAAGATGACTACTCCATAAATAGCCAACTTATTGAAAACTGGCACAGCCCAACTACTGCTAATTGGTGTCTCTAAGACAAGGTATTTAGTGCCTAGGTAGTAAGATTCTGGTTCTTTTATGAAGTAAATCATATCATCTTGTGTGTATATAACTTCATTGAGATCTATATCCCTACTGTTAAATGTAGAAAAAATCTCTACTCTTGAGCTATCATATATGGCAGACTGAAATCTCTTATCTCTTGGATATACTCTTTTTCTATCAAAATTTACATGTAGGTGTTTTAACTTGGCTATCTGTTCGCTTGCTAATTGTGAAAGCTTGATTCTATTTTTTTGGAGCATTAAATCTTTTTGAAAATTGTAGTAGATTGCTCCTAAAATAGACAAAAGTGTTACAGTAAAAAGTGTGTAAAGCACTAAAAAAGAGAAGAGAGTTCTTTTTTCACTTGAGAGTAAGTTTGTATCCCAGCCTTTTAACACTGATAATTCTCTCTTTTCCTATGATTTTTCTAAGTTTTTTTATATAAGTCCTAAGTGCATCATCGCTTGGGTTCTCATCATACCCCCAAAGAGCATCAAGAATGACCTCATGCGAGACAACCTCTTCTCTTTTTTGCAAGAAAAGTTTTAGCAGAAGTGCCTCTTTGTTTTGAAGTTGCATCTCTTTTCCTTTTACATGTAAGGAGTTGGTCGTAGTGCTATACTCTATATCTTTGCAAACCTCAATCATCTCTTTTTTGGTATGAAAAAACTCTCTTTTTATAAGCGTTTGAACCCTTAAAAGCAACTCTTTTAACTCGAAAGGCTTTCGTATATAATCATCACAACCACTTTTATAACCATCACTAACATCATCAATAGAGTTTAAAGAGGTCAAAAATATAGCGGGAGTTCTATCTTCGCTTTCACGAGAGTTTTTCAAGAGCTCAAAACCATTTATCTCAGGAACATTTACATCAAAAAGAAACAGATCGTATCTGTTTTCATATATCTTAATCTG
The DNA here is from genome assembly GCA_964642805.1 of uncultured Sulfurospirillum sp. GTDB lineage: Bacteria > Campylobacterota > Campylobacteria > Campylobacterales > Sulfurospirillaceae > Sulfurospirillum_A. Next base: position 9,937 of record CAZXOZ010000032.1, read on the forward strand.
AGCCTCTTCTCCATCATAGACGCTATCAACTTCGTATCCTGCATCCTCTAAAAACTCTGTTACAGTTTCATTGAGATTTATATCATCCTCTAAAAAGAGTATTTTTGAAGAGGTCATTTTCTCTTGATATCTAAATTTTTAATATAGATAATCCTCTCGTTTTCACTCATCTTAGGGTACCTCAACTCTAGCTCTTTTTGAAAGCTTTTCTGATTTTTTGGATTTACATACCCCATCATTGCTAGAAGCTCTTCTGTACTCATCTCAGAAAAATCTGTCTTTGCGAGTAGCGACACTACTAAAAAAACTAGACTAAATATGATTTTTTTCATACCCCTACTTTACTCTACTATCGTGTTCCAATCGTGAGTCTACTGAGCTTAAAAGCATGGCTATTGCCCTAGTTGATGGGTGCGATTCAAATGCTATTTTTATTGTCATACTAATAGGAACTGCTAAAAACATACCGATAGGACCCAAGACCCACCCCCAAAATATAAGTGAAAAGAAGATAACTACAACAGATAAGCCTAACCCTTTTCCCATAAAACGAGGCTCAACTATATTACCTAACACTATATTCACCGTAAGATAGAGTGCAAGAACCCAAAAAACACTACTCAAATCAAGCCCAACAAGTGCAACAAGAACTGCTGGAATCGCTGCAAGGACTGAACCAATGCTCGGTATGAAGTTTAGTAAAAAGGCTATTACGCCCAAAAGAAGTGCAAAATCTACTCCTATAATTGTAAGTCCTATTGTTAAGCAAGCTCCTGTTACAAAACTTATGATTGTTTTTAGAGCAAGGTATCTATTGAGTTTTTTACTAAACTTTTTAAATGGGTTTTCGTCAGACTTGTTCTGTTTTGAGAGAAGATACATCTTTGTTCTTAGGCTAGAAGTTTCAAAAAGCATAAAAGATACAGCCAAAAATATAATAAATGACCTTGAAAGGATTGCGGTAAAAGCCTTCAAAAATCCTCCAGCAAAATTAATCAGTCCAGATGGGTCAATCATAGCCTCTAAATCAGCTTGTGAAATCTTCATTCCAAATCTATCTAGCACTCCTTGAAACGCACTAATCATCTCCATAATCTTTGCCGTATACTGAGGGGAGTTAGAGAGAAAACTATCTACCGAAGTAGTCAAAATATAACCTAATCCAAAAAGAACAGAGATAACAAAAAATAGAACTATCAAAAATGCGAGTATGCGAGGTAGACCTAATTTTTCCAACCAAAAGATAGCAGGAGCACTAACAGTCGCTATAAATATAGCCAACAAGAACGGCACAATGATTGATGATGCTGCTTTCACACCAGCTATCACTATCACAAATGCTGCTAAACTTAACCAAACCTTATGTATATCGAAACTACTTTGATTGCTCATATAACCACTCCCCTAACTCTAATATAACCTCTTCAACAGCACTATTATGTGCCAAAACAACTCCGATTGCACCTTTTTGTTCTATTGGCTTAACCACATCTATTAAAATAGTATCAAGCATTTTTACCCCTTCTCTTTGTATGAGTCTAAAGCGAATCTTCACATGTACACTTGAGCCTTCGCTACTATATATCTCTTCAAAATTCTTTAAACTGCTCTCTAAAATCAAGTCTGCCATAGCGAATGAGCGACTGTTAAGTGTTGCTCTAAAAATCTTTTGTGACTCAATAGCTTCAGTAAAAATATCTTGAAGTCTAGTTGCTAGTAGCTCACTCCATCTGCCATATCTATAGGGCTTCAATGCCCCATCTTTTTTATAGAGAATTGCCCTTGTCATAACAGCACTATCTCCCTCCACTCTTTGAACCCTTAAAACTCTATTGTCTAGACTACTCTTTACATGTAGAGTGGTTTTTGGCTCTAACCTAAAGTTGTCTGGCCTAATCTCTTTTTTAGCACAACCTGCAAAAAGTAAAATAGCTACTAAAACTACATATCTCATCTGCTCTCCTCTGAAGGTGCTAACTCTAAATCTGCCTCTTTGAACAGTATATCACTAGGACTATTTCGAAGCTCTGTTACAAGCTCTCTTGTTTCGATTATCAAAGTTCTCAAATCATTTAAATCATTTTGAAATGGTAGCAAATTTTCTCTAATAATCACATCAATATCAAGTTTTCCCTCTTTTAGCTTGTCATCAAGAGCACCCATTACTCTTGAGGTTGTTTGCGATGCCTCTTGCATACTTACAAGTGTTGCATGACTAGATATTCCCAAGTCAATTGAAGTTTTTTCTACTGCATTTGCGGCTTTTATGACTGCTACCTCAAACTCTATCCCTTTTTGGATTAGCTCAGATATATGTTTGTCTTTTGAGTATATCATATCCATAGTCTTAGTCATGCCCTGCGTAGCTTTTGCTAAATTTACTAGAATTTGCTCAAAGCTTTTTAGATTTTTTTCACTCATAATTTGGTCAGTTTTATCAAGCATCCTCTTAGTTTTATCCCCAATAGTCGTTAATGTTTTATCAATCCTATCTACAATAGAGTCTTTAGTTTCAATAACTGCCCCAATTTCAAGTAATTTTGAGTCTTTTGTGCCACCTTCAAGCAGTATATAGCTTAACCCTGTTATGCCTTGAAAATTTATCAGCGCATAAGTATTCTCTTTGATAGGAGTATCTTTTTTTACCCTTATAGCAACTATAACCTCTTCGGAATTTTGATGATTGATATGTATATCTTTTACCTCTCCCACACTCACTCCTCTTAGCTTAACTGGAGCTTTTGGGTTTAATCCTGAAACACTCTGTGTAGTAACTACTTGAAAGTTGCTATAATCCTCGCCTTGTGCATACTTTCCAAGCCATAAGATAAATCCTATAGCACTAAAACCTAGTATAAAGATAAAAAGTCCAATCATTATATAACTAACTCTATTTTCCATCAATAAACTCTTTTAAATTTTTATTGTCACTAGCCTTTAAGGTCTCAATATCGCCATAAAACTGCACTTTTTTATCACCCAAGATGATAAACCTATCAAGCACCCTGCTTATCGTATCCTTATCATGAGTTACCATTATAACAGTTATTTCCAAAGTATCACGAAGAGTAACTATAAGCTCATCAAAATCTCTCGCACTCTTTGGATCTAGCCCACTTGTAGGCTCATCTAAAAAGAGAAGTTTAGGGTCACGAATCAACGCTCTTGCAAGACCTGCTCGCTTTTTCATACCCCCACTAAGCTCGCTTGGATAGAGATAGGCTGCACTTTGAGGAAGCCCTACCATGCTAAGCTTCATAAGAGCCGCCTTTTTGATGGCACTACTAGAGAGATTTGTATACTCTTTTAATGAAATTGAGATATTCTCCAATATGCTCAAAGAGCTAAACAGTGCCCCAAACTGAAACAGCACTCCCCATCTACCCCTAAGCCTATCTGCCTCAATATCTTTTAATCTTTTTATGTCAACGCCCATCACATGTAGAGAGCCTGAATGATACTTTTGCAAAAGTATCATCTCTCTTAAAAGTGTAGTTTTACCGCTACCGCTACCGCCAAGAAGTCCAAAAATCTCCCCCTCTCTTATCTCAAAACTAACACCATCATGAACTATATTTTTACCAAACTTAGTCACTATATCTTTTGCAACTATCACACTACTCACAGCCCCATCTGCGTTAAAAATACTGATATAATAGCATTCATAGCAATCACCCAAAAGATAGCATTTACCACACTGATGGTTGTATATTTTCCAACACTCTCAGTACTGCTACTTATCTGAAACCCTCTAAAACAACCGATAACTGCAATAATCCAACCAAAGATAGGTGCTTTTACAAGACCAATTATGACATGTTTTATCTCAACACTCTCTTGCATTCTTAAAGTAAACTCTTCAAAACTAATCCCAAGTTGTAAAGAGGCAACTACCATGCCACCAACAATAGAGACAATGCCTGCAAAAAAGACTAAAAGAGGAAGAGAGATCATCAGAGCAAATACTCTAGGAATTATGAGAAAGTTCCAAACCGAAAAACCCATGGTTTTCATAGCATCTATCTCTTCGGTTATCTTCATAACACCTATTTCAGCCGTATATGCAGAGGCACTTCGTCCCGCTATAACGATAGCTGTGATGAGAGGTGCTAACTCTCTTGTAACAGAGATTACTACCATCTCGACTATAAAGATATTGGCTCCAAACTTCTCAAGCTGAACCGCTCCTTGAAAAGCTATGACAACACCTATAAGAAAAGATGTAAGCAGTATAATAGGAAGTGCTTTTAAGCCACTATTTTCAACATGGTAGAGAGTAGCTCTAAATCTTATATTTGTAGGCTTAAGAGCTAAAGTGCCAACTGCTCTTGCAAAACCGCCAACAAATGAGAAAAAGCTTACAATAGTTTTTTTGGACTCTATAGCTACTTTGCCAGTTTTATAAAAAAAATCGCTAATTAAATTGTATTTAACTAGTAGTTTTATATCTTTAGGAAAATTAGTCAAACACACTTCATATAGAGCTGTAAACTTTTTACTTTCTCCTACTTTTGAAACCTGACATTTTTGTACTTGAAGTTTCTCTATCGTCTCTATGATAAGAAGTATGCCATGAGTGTCAAAATCTACAAGCTCATTAAAGTCAAAAATCACCTTTTTAGCTCTACATGTAGAGTCTAACTGCCTTGAAAGCTCTACGATATTATCAAGTGTCCATAAACCTCTACATATGAAGGTAGAAGTACTTGCTGTATCAACAATATCAACTCTAGTAATTTCTTTCATAGTGTATTATATCAAAAGTAGGGATAGAGGCTCGAAAGAGATGCTTGGCTTATCTCTTTCGAATCAATTATCTATGAGTTAGACCTAAGTCTAAATATGAATTTTAGCTTATGAAATTGTATATAATCAAAGTAAACAGTCGGTTAACTTTCTACTTCACTAGCTTGAGTTGTGTTTTGTAAGAGATCTAGTTACTTAGATTGATTACATGTGTCTACTTTTTCAAAAAATAACCACAATTTTTTTAATTGAGCCCTCAAGTCAACCCAACTAGAGCCAAAAGTTTTTAAGTTAAATGAAAGAAATAATACTATTTGAAGCTATAGAAAAAATACTAACTGACCTTATGCACTATAATATGAGATAAATACCAGCACTAGCAAGAACTGTTATATGATATGATAAAAAAATTGGTCAAGAAATGATGGAAATCGGATAAAAAATAGAGTTATCAAAAGGAAAAATTAATCCCTAATAATTCCATACCAAATTAGAAAACAAGCCAAATTGCTCTATAATT
>CAZXOZ010000033.1:0-15201 GCA_964642805.1 uncultured Sulfurospirillum sp.
GGTTAAAGAATTAAATTTTATAGGAAGTTGTCTTGACATTTGGGGTGGAATAACTTGTTTTTTTCAATTTCCAAGACAGTTTAGAAAAGTAGAACCTAAAAATTATCCTGAAAATTTACAAGAAGTTTTTGGTCAAAATGATTTTTTTAAAAAACATATTTTATTGGCACAAAAATGGGAAAAAGAAAAAGAACTACCAGACTATCACATAAGCAAAAAAGAAAAAATTATAATCTCATTTATTTTTGGTATTGTTGGGTTGATATTTTTCATAGGTTTTATAACTTCAGTCAGATATTTATGGTCTTTACTCTAACAAAACGGAGTAAAAAATCTATAGCCCTAGTTTCAATTTTGGATAAGCAAAGAATAAAACTTAATTTCTATTTTTGGTGAAAGTGATAGTAGAGATGAAAAGTGATGGGCAACTACTAAAGCTAACCCTCTCTTTTTTTACCCTCTTGTATGATTTTTTTTAGCTCCTCCATCTCCTCTAAGAGTCTATCAAGCTTTTTACTATCTTCGTGAATCTCTTGCTTCATCTTCTCATCTTGCATTTTTTGCATCTCTCCGATGATGACTGCAACAAAAAGATTAAAAAATACAAAAGCAGCGATGATTATAAAACTCACAAAATAAAGCCAAGACCATGGATAAACCTCCATAGTCTCATACATAACATCAGTCCAATCTTCAAATGTAAATACACGAAAGAGTGTCAGCATCGCCACTAAAAAGTTATCCCAAAGACCTGAGGGCATATCTGCAAAGATAAAACTTCCAACAACCGCATAGATATAAAATATGATAAAAAGAAGTATAACTATATCGACTATAGAGGGGATAGCTCTCATAAGCATATCTAAGATTGACTTTAGTTCCGGTCTAGCTGTAAAAAGCCTAAGAATTCTAAAAATTCTTAGTAGTCTAGCAACTGCTGCAAATGAGCTATTTTCAAGTGGTATGAGCGTGACTAGGACTATGAAAAAATCAAAAATATTCCACTTGCTCTTAAAAAAATTCAAAAACCTATCTTCTGCGATCATCTTTATGGTAATCTCTATCACAAAATAAGCTGTAACGATATAGTCTAAAACAAAGAGTATATTGCCATACGGCTGAGCCGCTTCTTCTAATGTACTAAAGCCAAGCACTGAGGCATAAAAGATTATTATAGTCGTAGTAAGATTGGAAAACCATCTTGAGTCTCTTACTTTTTTTAATTTTACTACAAATTTATTGATACTTATATATCCTGCTCAACTACTTCTTTGAGCTTGCTAAAATAGATATTTTTCATAGCCTCCATATCAATTGATATGTCATTGCATGTGAAGCCACTCTCTTTAACTTCTCCAATTTTTACTATGATTAAGCCGAGTTGCTTTGCCATATTTTCAAATGCAACTTCATCTTTAACTTCAACTATAGCACGAGAAAAGCTCTCAGAAAATATATCTTTGCCATCAGATAACTCAACACTACATGTAGCACCTTTTCCACTAACAACGCTCATCTTCGCAAGTGCTATAGCTATCCCTCCAACATTGACATCTTTTGCTGCACTAATGATATCTGCTTTATTTGCCTCTATAACAAGCTCCCATAAAGCTAGCTCTTTATCGTAATCAATCTCTGGGAGTACCCCCTCCACTCTTCCAAATAGCTCTTTTATGTATAGACTTCCGCCAAATTCACTTTTTGTTTCACCTACAAGATACAAAGATGCTCCCACATTTTGAAATGCGCTCGGAAGAACTCTAAAAGCATCATCATTGAGTCCAACCATGGCGATCGCAGGTGTTGGATAGATCCCTATCCCATTGGTTTCATTATATAACGATACATTTCCACTAACAACTGGTGTATTTAGATTCAAACAAGCCTCTTTGATGCCATAACAACCCTGTGCAAACTGCCACATGACCTCTGGATTTTCTGGATTTCCGTAGTTTAGACAATCTGTGATTGCAAGTGGTCTTGCTCCACTCATAGCAACATTTCGCCCACTCTCCATAACAGCCGCCGCCGCTCCCCCTTTTGGGTCAATGTAGTTATATCTAGGGTTACAATCGCTACTCATGGCTATCGCTTTTCCATTCTCTTTTACTCTAATCACACTCGCATCTAGACTTCCTGGTGCTTTTATGGTGTTGGTTTGAACCATAGAGTCATACTGCTCAAAAATCCAAGATTTATCTACCACTTCAACAGAGCTAAAAAGTTTTTCAAATGCTTCTTGATTTTCTACTTTTCCTAAGTCATCTATACATGTAGATGAGATTTTATCAAGATAGTCTGGACGAGATACTGGTCTGTCATATATAGGTGCCTCTTCCCCAACAGGTAAAACTGGTATATCTGCTACTCTTTCATCATTCCAAAAAAGCTCCATATTGCCAGTATCTGTTACCTCCCCAATAACCTCTGCATCTAAATCCCATCTCTTAAAAATTTCAATAACTTTGTCTTCATAGCCTTTTTTTGCGCAAATCAACATACGCTCTTGCGACTCACTCAACATAAACTCAAATGGCTCCATACCCTCTTCTCTAGCAGGAACTCTATCTAAATGCATTATCATACCACTTCCACTTCGTCCAGCCATCTCAAATGAACTTGAAGTGAGTCCAGCAGCACCCATGTCTTGAATACCGACTATATAGTCATGCTTAAAAAGCTCCAAGCAAGCCTCAAGAAGAAGTTTTTCAGCAAATGGGTCACCAACTTGAACGGTAGGTCTTAAAGGCTTGTTCTCTTCAGTGAAGCTATCACTCGCCATAACAGCCCCACCAAGCCCATCTCGTCCAGTTTTACTTCCCACATAAACAACAAGATTGCCAATACCCTCAGCCCTTCCATAAAAAATCTCATCGGTTTTTACAAGTCCAAGAGTAAAAGCATTGACAAGTATATTTCCATTGTAACTCTCATCAAAACTCGTCTCACCCCCGATAGTAGGAACACCCATGCAGTTACCATAATCCCCAATTCCAGCAACTACGCCACGAACTAAGTATCTTTGATGTTTGGCTATATCGTCACTATTGGCTATATTTCCAAAGCGAAGAGCATTCATGTTTGCTACAGGTCTTGCACCCATAGTAAATACATCTCTTAAAATCCCACCAACTCCAGTAGCAGCTCCCTGATAAGGCTCAATAAAACTAGGATGATTATGGCTCTCCATCTTAAAAACAGCAGCCATACCATCACCTATATCTATAACCCCCGCATTTTCTCCAGGTCCTTGAATCACCCAAGGAGCCTCTGTTGGAAAACCATTGAGATACTTTTTACTTGACTTATATGAGCAGTGTTCACTCCACATAGATGAGAATATACCAAGCTCAAGCATATTTGGCTCTCGACCCATAATCTTGAGTATATTTTCATACTCGTCTACTGTAATTTTATGTTTTTTTAAAACTTCTTGTAAGTTTTTCATTTCTCTTTTTTCATACTATTTTTAACTCTCATAATGCTTCTCTTCTACTATTTTATCTAAAGACTCAATCAATTTTTTACTAGCCTCTTCAAGCCCTGTGCAGTTACTTAAAAAAAATCGAGAATTAGATTCGCTCAGTCCATTGCTACTTAGTTCTTGCATATTTTTTTTAATCGCACTACAAACAACCTCGTATGACCTACCTATATCTTTATAAGCTTTTAAATGACCAAACTCCTCTTTACCACTACCTCTATACCAACTATCAAGACCGCATGTATATTTTTCAGAGTTGCTCCACTCAATATCCTCTTTTATAATTGCTCCATACATTTTTGTCTTTGATACTATATGATCAATTTTGGCTAAACTAACAAAACCCTTATTTTCTGTAAACTTAGATGCTTGAAGTGATTTTTCAACATTTATATTGAGCTCTTTTATTGTGTCAACAAACTCCTCAACAATCTTGCTAGAATCAGATGCAATACTGCTAATCTCTATCGAGTTTTCCTGGATTGCACTAGTCTCTTGCTGGAGAGTTTTTACAGTGATTGTTATCTCAGAAGTAGCTTTTGATGTTCTCTCTGCTAAGTTTCTAACCTCGTCAGCAACAACTGCAAAACCGCGCCCATGCTCACCAGCTCTTGCAGCCTCAATAGCCGCATTTAATGCAAGAAGATTGGTCTGATCAGCAATGTCCTCTATAAGAGTGATTACAGAGCTTATCTCGCCTGTTCTCTCACTTAGCGAGTCTATGGCTTGTGTTATATTCCCTATAAGCTCTATAAGAGAGAGTAGTCGCCCTGAGAGGCTATTTGTTATATCTATACTAGAGCTAGATTTTGAAGCTGACTCGCAAGAGAGTTCATTGACTTTACATATCTCACTCAATATCTTCTTAATATCTTGATGTATAGTTCCAAAAGAGGCTTTTAGCCCACCATATAACTCTCCAAAATCTCTACTCAAATCAGCTCTTACCTTCTCTTTTTGAGAGACTAGGATTCCATCAACTCCCTTTGCTATATTTTGACTAGAGATAGCAAATAATCCCTTTAAGCCAGCAGGGTACATCTTTCTATAAGAGATACCGCTAGATGCTCCTATTACTGCACTGTTTGCATCTCGCATATATGCCTCAAGCTGATCTAAAAGGTCATTTATCATCCAAGCAGTATCAGCTAATGGCTCATCCATGTCTATTGAAGTAATCCTACTCTCCAAATCTCCATCAGCTGCCTCTTTTAAAACAGTATCAATTCTACTTTTTAACTCTAAGCTACTTTTTTTACTAAAATTAAACACACACTACTCCTGTAGAGAGAAGATAAGTTCATCGTAGCTCAAATCTTTCTCTTTTAATAAGTCATTTAAATATTCACTAGAAGCTTCCATTGAACTATTTCTTTCTAAATTAACCATGCTTTTGTAAACCTCATCTATAACCTTAATTGCCTTATCATTTGGCTTTCTTCTAACCGAGTAGTAGCCTATGATTTTACCGTTCGTATCAACTGAAGCAGTTACATTGGCAAAAACCCAATAGTAGCCACCATCTTTTGAGAGATTTTTAACAAAAGCAAAAATCTCCTCGCCTTTTTTTATCCTACTCCAGAGTAGTTTAAAAACAGCCCTAGGCATATCAGGGTGCCTTATGATACTGTGAGGCATGCCTATAAGCTCTTTCTCACTATACTTTGCTAATCGCATAAAAATTTGATTACAATAGGTGATTTTGCCTTGCAGATCTGTTTTTGAGACTATAAAATCATCTCTACCAAGACTATAGCTATTTGAGTTGGGTTGTGTACTTTTCATAATTTCCTCCATAAATAATACTATTATTGCATAATCTGGGTTAAAACTCTCTAGTGTCTCTACTTACATACATACTTAATCCTTCCATCTGTATCTCATAAATGCCTATTGCCTTAAGAACTTGCCCTAATTTTCTACAACCATAGTTCAGTGGTGAAAACGAGGAGTTATTTGACAAATATAGCCCAAGTGCTGCAACATTTGACCAGCCATCATCATTTGCAGTTTGGTCAATAGCGTTATTTATCATCTTGATTAATGCCTCTTCATCTTTTAAATCTTTAAATACTCTCTCTTTTTTATCCTCTTGGAGAGTTAGGTTTTCGGTATATATAAACTGTGAGCAAGCGTATACAAATGGGCTAGGCGTCTTCTTTTCACCAAACCCAAAAACCGTCATACCACTAGAGAGAAGCTTTGTGATTAGTGGGGTAAAATCACTATCGCTTGTCATAAGTGCAAAAGCTTTTATCTCTTTCGTGTAGAGTATCTCCATAGCATCAATTGCCATGGCTAAATCAGTAGCATTTTTGCCTTTTGTATATGCAAACTGCTGAACAGGAATGATTACATGTTCGTGCAATTTTTTCTCCCAACTACTTAGATATTTGCTTTTCCAGTCGCCATAGGCTTTTCTTATGTTGACAACTCCATACTTAGAGAGTTCATTTATAACACCCTCAACCGCTTTAGCTGGCGCATTATCACAATCGATCAATAGAGCAATCTGTATCTTATCTTGATTTAATGCAAACTTTTCTGGTGCAATAATCTCTAGTTTTTTTGTCACTTTATTCTCCTTCATTTACCTAAGCAAAAACTACCAAACATAGCATCAAGTATCTCTACCCTATCAAATCCTCTTGAAATTGAAGATATGCTCACGATTGCCTCATTGAGATTAAAAGCAAAAAGCTCCAACTCTCCCTCACTCAATAGCTCCACACTGCTTTCTATACTCACATAGCTGTTTTTAACAGCTTCAAGTTGTCGCTTTGAGCTCAACAAGAGTGTTTCATCTAGTGGATTTTTATCAAGTATTGCCTCTATCTCTTGGGCTATATTGTGCTCAAAACAGTTGATAAAAATCGTATCTACATGTAGAGAAGTTGTGTCAAGCTTTGAGTCTAAATCGCTTTTACTCACTACATGCAGGATATTTTTATCATCATAACTCTTTAACATCTCTAGTATTTTTAAATCTTCTTTGTCGAGCTCTCTTGAGTTATCGAACATAGCTATAACTATATCGGACTCCTGCACTGCTTTTTTAGAACGCTCAATTCCTATCTTTTCGATACTATCTTTTGCCTCTCTAATTCCAGCGGTATCTACCATCTTTACAAGATGAGTGCCTATTCGTATCTCCTCTTCAATTGTATCTCTTGTGGTTCCTGCAATATCACTTATAATGGCTCTTTCGTAGTTAAGTAACGAGTTAAGAAGTGAGCTTTTTCCAACATTTGGCTTGCCTATGATAGCAACTTTGAAGCCCTCTATAAGCCCCTCTCTTCTTTTAGAGCTCTCATAAGTTTTTTTAAGTTCCACTCTTAACTCATCTAGCTTACTCTTAATTTGCTCCATCAAGTCTTCTGGTAAGTCCTCTTGGGCATAGTCTATATTGACCTCTACGAAAGCTAAAACTTCAACTAAATCTGTGCGAACTTTTTCAACAAACTCTTTTACTTCACCTCTCATTTGACGAGTTAAGATTTTAGCTGCATCAATACTTTTTGTTTCGATGAGTTTTGCTATCGCTTCTGCTTCACTTAAATCTATACGACCGTTTAAAAATGCTCTTTTTGAAAACTCCCCAGCCTCAGCTAGTCTAGCCCCATTTTGTAAAACTTCATTTAAAATCATGTTAGCAACTACTACGCCTCCATGACACTGAAACTCTACAACATCCTCAGCGGTAAATGAGTGAGGTGCTTTAAAGTAGATAACAATAGACTCATCAATCAGGTCATTAGACGAATCATATAGAGAGGTTAGAGTTGCATATCTAGGAGTAAAGCTCTTTTTTTTTGAGAGTTTTTTTGCTATATCAAGAGAGTTTGACCCACTTAAGCGAACAACCGCAATTGAGCCTACTCCGTAGCTTGTTGCAATAGCTGCAATAGTATCCATTATTTTTTTCGATTAAAATCATTGATTACGATAAATCTACCGCCATCTCGACTAGATTTTACGCCTACATATTTATCTGAAAATTCCTCTCTTAAAGCCTCAAGTGCAATTTTAACTAAAACACCGTCAAGGATTTTTGTTTGAGCTCGCCCTGTCTTATTGACCCGCTCAATTACACCCACAAGATACTTAGCTATCATCTCCTCTTGATTTTTTAAAAACTCTGCGATTTCAAGTCGAACATTTAGACTATATTTTATATTTATCCAGTTATAAAGTAGATATGATAGTGCTTTATACCTATACCCCTCTTTTCCAATCAAAAGAGCGGAGTCTTCGCCACTAAACTCTATTAAAACTGTATCATCATTATATGCTTCTACTTTTATCTCATTGAGTTCAAAACAACTGTGAGAAAAAAGAGAGTTAATCTCCTCTCTTATCTTAGGCACTGCCACATCAACTTCTACTTTTGATTTAAATTTTTCTCTTCTAGGTTTAGAGTTATCTCTTTTTAACTCCTCTTTTGCCCTAGAGGGTGCTGGAGTAGAGTGTAGTTTTTTTCCTCTCTCTTTAGGCTTACTAGCTCTCTTTTTTTGTATATCTCCAGTGCGTCTAGCTTCGACTATGGCACTCTTTTTAAACATGCCTAAAAATCCTAAGCTAGGGTTTTGAATAACGCTAAATGAGATCTGTGTAACAGAACAAGTAAGCTCTGCAGCGGCCTTAGAGTATGCCTCTTCTAGTGTATCAGCTTCTATTCGTATCATTTTTTAGCCTTTTTATCAGTCGTAAGTGCCTCTTTTGTTTTTTTAGATTTTGCAAAAAGCGAGTTGACATAATACTGTTGAGCGATTGAGAATAGGTTGTTTACAAACCAGTATAGCGTCAAACCAGCTGGAAAAGTTACAAAGAAAAATGTAAATATCAGCGGTAAAAACTTCATAATCTTCTCTTGCATAGGGTCTGTAAAATTGGTTGGTGTAATTCTTTGATGTAAAAACATAGTAACGCCCATAGCAACTGGAAGTATAAAGTATGGATCCATAGCAGCCAAATCTTCAACCCATAAAATCCACTCGGCACCTTTTAGCTCTATGGCATTTTGTAAAACTCTATAAATCGCAAAAAATACAGGAATTTGCAAAAGTATAGGAAGACAACCGCCCATAGGATTTGCTCCATGTTTTTTATAGAGTTCCATCATTTGAGTATTTATCTTTTGCTTATCACCTTTGTGTTTTGCTTGAAGCTCTTTTATCCTTGGTGCAAGCTCTTTTAGCTTATTCATACTCACCATGCCTTTGTAGGTCAAAGGAAACAGAACTAGCCTAATAAGAATCGTCAACATAACAATAGCCCAACCCCAGTTTCCAACTATCGAGTACAAAAACTGCAACAATGCAAAAAGTGGTCTAGCCATAAAGGTCATAATCCCATACTCGATAGCATATATCAGTCTCTCATCAATAGCCTCAAGAACCCTATACTCCTTTGGTCCTATATATCCGCTAAACTTTAAATCATCTACACCTTTTATAAAGAGTAAAGGAGAGTCTTCGTGTATAGGATGAACTACGACATCAAGCCCTTTATTAAAATCATAAAAAAGAGTTGTATAGTATCTATCCGAAGAGGAGACAAACTTTGCGTCCAAAAATCGCTCTTGACCTGTAGCATCACCATCGTCTATAGGTGTCAGGGTATCATCTACCTCTTTTATGAGAGAGCCATGAAAAGTGAAGTGATCAACTATCACATTTGGTCTAAAACCTGGTGTTATAAAATACTCTCTTGGTTCGCTTAACTCTAAAGCTACATCATAATTGCCAAGTGGATGAAATGTAATTGTTTTTACTATGTCCAAATCTCCCAATGTTCTAGTCAATACAACCTTAGAGCCACTCTTGTTTACTCTTATATTGCCAACATTTGCCGTATATGGAATAGAAAAGGCTTTTTTATTTAACTCTGCATCTGAAAAACGAACCTCAAGTGGAAATGGTCCAAGCTCAGAATCAACTAGCTGTGTCCTGCTTCCATCTTCATCTCTATACTTCTCTTCATTGAGGTAGAACCTACTAATACGACCAAATTTATCTATCTTAATCTCATACCTATTGGCAACAACACTCACTATAACTTCATCTTTGCTCTGGCTAGTTTGCACAGGAGACTCTTTTGATGTTGGTGCAGTAGATGGGGACGATGTGCCTGGTGAGATTGGTGCATCTAAGACACTACTTTTTTGAGATTGTTGCTGTTCTTGTGTTGCCACCTCTTTATTTGGAATAAAAAAGTAGTCATATGTTGCGAAGAATAAAAATGATAAAACCGTTGCTATAATTATTCTGTTCTGATTGCTCAGTTTGTCTATCACGGTGCTCCCTTTTGAGAAGTTATTTAAACCCTAATTCTGTTTCATGATTCGGGTTAAAAGCTTTTATAGCATAAAAACTTTTACTATTTTTTGGCACAAACCAAAACTTGACATCTATAGACCTAAAAGTGCAAGTAGCAATAAGAGAAATTTTAAAACTTTTGCTTATAACAGGATAGTCAATCCCACCTGAAAACAGCTGATTGCATCTTAAAATTCTTAAAAAGCTATAAAAGCAAGCCTTTATAAAGCTATTGTGAAGAATTTGCCACTTGGCATACTCTGAACATGTAGGGTAGTACCTACAGCATCCATAACTAAATAAAGTAAAGACTTTTTGATATAGCTTAAGAGTAAAAAGTGCTATATTTCGCATCACTTTAAACATTCAAGCCTCTTTAAAGACCAACTAAACCCCCTCTTTAGGTCATCATAAGAGATTTTGTTTATCTGCTCTTTTGCCACAAACAGGTAAGTGCCGCCAATCAATCTATCTTGGTTTTCAAAGAACAATGCACGCATTCTGCGTTTTGCTCGTGCTCTTTTGACGGCATTACCAACTTTTTTACTAGCAACAAAACCAACTCTGTTTTTCAAATCCTCTTTAAAAAAAATAACGGCTCCATCAAAGTGCCATTTTTTTGCATTTTTATAGACATCTGAAAACTGACTATTAAGCCTCAGTTTTTCAAAATGATTTACAGCCCTAATCTCTTTCTGCCTTTTGCGCGGCGTGCAGATATGACTCTGCGACCATTCTTTGTCTTCATTCTTGTTCTAAAACCATGAGTACGCTTTCTTGGAGTACTATGTGGCTGATATGTTCTTTTCACCAAAAATCCTTTATTTAATTTGTTTTTTAGGTATGGATTTTACCTTAATTTTACTTAAAACATCCATAAGTTTTATCATATTATGATATAATATAAAAATCTAATTAGGTCACTAAATGGTAGTATTTAAGTTTATTTTAAGTAAATTATTATTAAAAAATATATCTGCAATAGTATTAACTTTTACGCTTTTAGGGTGTATAAATAGTCCAAAAACACCGCTACATGTAAAGAGTTTAGAACAAATCCTGCAAGGCATTAATGGCTCTATTAGTAAAGAAGATGCTAGGATGCTCTCATACGAAATGCTAAGCCTTTCAGCAAAACTAAAAGATGATTATAGACTTGTAACTCCTCCATCGTATCATAATTTTTTAGTCAACATAGGAGCAAGAGACAGGGGGCTTTGCTGGCACTTTGCTTTTGATATGCTAGCCCATGCGAAAGAGTTAAATTTAAAAAGCTTTGACTACTATATTGGGGGTGCGCATATAGATAACTATTGGAAAGAGCACAATACGCTAATAGTTACATGTAGAGGTTGTAGCTTTAAAAAAGGTGTTGTTCTTGATCCTTGGAGGAATTCTGACAAACTGTTCTACTCAAAAGTAACTGATGATTCAGAGTATAAGTGGTATCAGCGTGGAAGAAAGAGATGACGAAAGAGAAGTTTGTCAACGATACTAAAACTGTCCTAAGATTTATCCAACTCTATTGCGATAAACAACACAAAGAAGTTGACAAACTTGAGGAAAATCTCCATCTTATCTATCTTGATGAGCATCTACATGTAGAGGTGAGCTATCTGCTATGCCCAACATGTAGAGATACTTTTATATACTCCTATAAAAGATTGCAGGAGTGTCCGCATGACGAAAAGCCGAGTTGTAGAAAGTGTCCAAAACCTTGCTATGAAAAACCGATGTGGAAACAATTGGCAAAAATTATGAGATTTGGTGGCATAAGATTAGGGTTTAGTAAAATAAGAGGAATTTTTAAGTCATCAAAATCATAGAATTTAAAAGAAAATTTGCTACAATAACAAAAAGGATAGACATGAACTCAAAATTATTTGGTGCTTTTTTAGTACTTGCTATAAGCAGTACAACACTTGTTGCAGTTGAAAATCTCTACAAAATTGAAAAATTATATGCTGAAAAAAAAGCATTAAATGGAAAAAATATAGCTGTGAAAGGCGTGGTATTAAAAATTTCAAAAGGAATTATGGGTAAAGATTGGATTCATATTCAAGATAACTCTGTAAAATCTAAAACGAAAAAGAGATACAAAGTAATTTTTACAGCTAAAAAGAGTTCGCTAAGCGATGATATACAGATAGGGGATATGGTATTGGCAAAAGGAACTCTAAAAGCAGATGTTGATTTGGGTTTTGGATACTTTTATGATGTACTTATAGAGAAAAGTAGTTTTGAAAATCTAAAATCAAACCCAAAATACTACTAGACTTCTTGAGCTCAATGGTATTATCCCGAATTATGCAATGATAAGTGCTAGTTTAATGATTTCTATTGCATAATTTGGGATTATTTACTGACCTTACGCACTTATTTCTCGAAAAGTCCTACTTTTCGTAGCTTTAGGGGGTTGTAGGGGATTTATTCCCTGCCACTATAGCGAGCTTTGCTTGATATAGTGCGTAAGGTCAGTTATTTATCTATTTGAAATTCTAAATTCTCAGCAAACATAACCTCGTCAAACTTTCTATTTAGAGCTTTGCTTTCAAAGTTTTTTGCTATTAGCTGTTTTTGAAACCTTACAATATCACCATTTTTTGCATCTGTGCGGTTTACAACTATCCAAAAACTCTCATCTGTTCTCTCTTTTATCAACAAAAATGTATAGCCTCCACCATGTCTAACCTCTGTTATCTTTCCCATATAAAATGGTCCATCAATATTTATCTGATGTCCACCGCTCCTTGGCGATTCGTTTGCTATAAGAGTAATAGCGATAAAACAGGATAAAACCATTGCTGTAAAAATTTTCATCAATTTTCCTTAAAAGTTAACAATCTTTAGCTAGAGTAGAGTGGATATTCTTATATCCACTCTAGCTTATTTTTTAATAGGCAGGCTTAACTTCAACTTTCTTAACTTCAACTTTTCTGTTAGTTATAGCCATACCTTCACTTGTTCCTGCTTCAGGCTTAAGGCGCCACTCACCTCCAACCTCTCTCTCGGCATAAACTGTGTCAATATCTTTCTCTTTATATAGCTCAGGATACCAGACACCTTTTGCAGTAGCTTGTTTTTTCCACTCCTCTTCTAAGGTTTTCTTAAATACCATTTTTTGCTCTACTAGCTTGTTGAAATCTAGTCCAGCTAGCTGTTGTGATAACTCTTTGTCACTAAAATCAGGAGCTGAGAAGTTAAATACACCATGTTTTGCCAAAACTCCAATGAGCTCCACTCTAGCTTGCATTGCATAGTCATTTCCAAGAGCTAAATCTTTTAGTGCCTCTCCAGGAGCATGAAAAAATGCACCGTGACTAGCAACCACATAGTCCCACTTCCACTGACCAGTTCTAAGAAGCTGTCTAATATTTTTTAACTCTTCATCAGTTGCACCTAGCTCCATCGCTTTAGCAGTCTCAAGGTGAGCTTTAGCTAAGTTATCCATGGCTAGTACATGAAGTTTAGTTTTTCTATCATACATCTCCTTAACTATACCAGCGAGTTTTTGCTCACTTTCCCTGTGGCAAGGCATACAAGACCTATCCATCGTATTGAGTGGATTTTGTATCTTATGGTCAGTGAACTTCACTGCACCCTCTTGAGTATACGGCATGTGACAATCTGCACAAGAGACACCTCTTTGAGCATGAACTCCTGTCATATAAAGCTCATAATCTGGGTGTTGTGCTTTTAACATCGGTGCTTTTGAAATCTTATTTTTCCAATCTACATGTCCAACATAGTCATAATACTTCTCCATTGCATCTGCGGTAAAACCAAACTTCCATGGAAATGTAACGACCATTGCTTTCTTCTCTGTACCTTTATCATCTGTCCACATTGTCTTTTTAAAGTAGTACTCAGAGTGACAAGTAGCACACACTAGGCTTCTTTTTACTTGGTGAGTTGAATCTTCAAATGTTGGATGTCCTCCAGCTACTAGACCTCTATTGACATATGGAACATTTATTCTAAGTTCTGCTGTTTCATTGTCATGGCAGGTTGCACAGCCAATGGAGTTTTTAACTTCTGAACCATACTTTGACCATTTGCCACTAAAATACTCTAACTCTCCATCTCTCTCTATAAGTCTACCAACATCAGTTGATTTACATGTCCAGCAGGCTGTTGGCATAGGACCAGTTTTATCATCTACTGGAGCACCTGTTCTTAATGTATTTGTATTGCTTTGCATCGCATAAAAGTGACCTCTTGCTGCATTATAATCTTTTGCAAAACCATACCCTGCCCAAAGAATTGGGAGCTGAGGGTATCTACCAAGAAGATCTTCTATCTTTCCACTCTCTTTTGTTTGTAACCAAGAGCTAAACTGCCTAGGATAATACCTCTCCCATGACTTACTCTTGTACTGATCTTCAGCATTTACAACAGGTGCTATTGTGAGTGTTACTCTTTCAGCTTCCCTTTTATTGACACTAGTTGCCAATAGTGCCATGGCTACAATCGCTATAATTGACCCTATAAGTAATAATTTATATTTCACTTTAATCTCCTTTTATTTAAAAGCTGCTCTTACGCCTAAATTGTGTGGGGTAGTTGTCAAGCCCCTAACTTTTCCATGAGGTACACCCTTGTGGCAATCCCAACATCTTCTACCTGTATCCACGCTTGAATCGTCAAACTGATGATATTTATCACTATTTGCAACAATCTGAGATGTTAAGCTTGAATGGCAAGATATGCAGTTTTTTTGAACTCTGTCTGCCCCATCCTCTGTAATCATCATGGCATAATCATATGTATCTAGCGTAAAAGCGACAGAGTGATTCCATCCATCTTTTGCTTTTGATACATATTTTCCTATAAATCCATCTGTAGGGAGGTGGCACTCAATACATGTTGCAACTTGACCGTGTGAGCTGTTTTGCCATGTTGCATACTGAGTATTCATAACATGACAGTTAATACAGGCTCTTGAGTCACTTGAAAGATATGAGAGTGCTTTTGAAGCGTTTACAACATAAGCAAACATACCAATAGCAATCGCAAATACAAACAATGCACCGTAAACTAGGAATTTACTATTTTTCACATTCCATCCTTATCTCCTTTTTTTAACTAATTATGAGTATAAATACTCATAACACTATCCAAAACCAATTAACCTCCTGAATTTTAATATTTAATTTATTATAGTAAAATAGTTTAAGCTATTCTATGACATACATCAAGAAAGTTAAATAAATAGTAAATATATTTATAATTTGTTAATAAACTTTTTGCATAATCTAGGTTAATAATTGAACCCTCTGATTAGCTAAAGTAGCAACTGCTCTATTCCCTCGATACTTCTATGAGAAATTATTACTATGCTAGTTGATTTTTTATACTCAAAAACTGCTCTAAGCATCTTTTTTTCAGTTTCACGGTCAA
>CAZXOZ010000034.1:0-15103 GCA_964642805.1 uncultured Sulfurospirillum sp.
AGTACGCAAAAATACGAAACTAACAGCGGAGTGATATTATGTCAGATAAATTGAATCAAATAGTTCAAAAGCAACAAAAGCAGCTACATCAACCACAAAACATGGATGAAGATATAGTGCAATTAGTGGGCTTTGTTATAGGTGAAGAGGAGTATGCTATACCTATTTTGAACATAGTAGAGATAATCAAGCCTATAGATTTTACTAGAGTTCCAAGTGTGCCCGAGTATGTTTTAGGAGTTTTCAACATAAGAGGAAGTGTTATCCCTCTTATCGACCTAAGAAGAAAGTTCAATTTGCCTCCTATGAACAACACTAACGATACAAGATATGTAGTGATGAAAGGTGAAAGCAATACGGCAGGCTTTGTGATAGATAGATTAACTGAAGCTATCAGGATTAAAGCAAACAGGATAGATCCAGCTCCAGATAGCTCTGGTGGTGAGAAGGGTGTGGTTTATGGAATTGGAAAGCGAGAGGAGAGTATGCTTACTATACTCAAAGTTGAGGCTCTTCTAAGAAGGGATTTTTAATAGTGAAGTTGTGTGTATTTGATTTTGACTCAACTCTTATGGATGGTGAAACCATAGATTTTCTTGCTTTAAAAATAGGAGCACAAGAGGAGGTCTCTAAGATAACAGAGCTTGCTATGGCTGGAGAGTTGGATTTTTTTGAAAGTTTAACCACTAGAATAGAGCTTTTAAAAGGGCTTGATATAAAGGTTGTTGATGAGGTGTGTCAAAACCTTCCATATATGGATGGTGCTAGTGAAGCCATATCTGAGCTGAAATCCAAAGGCTATAAAGTTGTAGTATTTAGTGGTGGTTTTAGGAATGCAACAGGATTTGCAAAAGATATCTTAGGTTATGATGTTGATTTTTCAAATGTACTACATGTAAAAGATAAAAAGCTCACAGGACTAGTTGGAGGAGATATGATGTTTAACTTCTCAAAGGGAGACATGATATCAAGGCTACAAAATCTCTTAGGAGTAAGCAGGGCTGATACTGTAGTGGTGGGAGATGGAGCAAACGATCTCTCTATGTTTGCCTATGCAGATTTAAGAGTAGCATTTTGTGCAAAAGAGATACTAAGAAAAGAGGCAAATGCTATAATAGATGTTAAAGATATGAAAAAATTATTGGAGTTAATATAGGATGTATGGTGTTGAAAGTTTTTCGTTATGGTGTGATTTTGTAGAGAGAGATTTTTTAGATGGTGAGTTTAGAGAGTTATTAGAAAAGAGGGTTGTTAATGGAGCAACAACCAACCCTTCTATATTTAAATCAGCTTTTTTAACATCAAGTGCATATAAAAAAGATAGAGATGAGTTTAAAAGTCTTAAGCCAAAAGAGATATATGAGAAACTTGCAATTGAAGATATAAGAAGAGCTACCACTATAATGCAAGATTTGTATGATTCTGACAATGACGGCTTTATTTCCATAGAGGTTGACCCAAATCTGTGTGACAATGCAAAAGAGACCATAGAGGAAGGTAAGAGGCTTTTTAAAACGATTGGCAAAAAGAATGTTATGATAAAAATACCTGCGACTAGCGCTGGTTTTATAGCAATGGAAGAGTTGATGAGTGAGGGCATACATGTAAATGCTACTCTTGTATTTTCGCCAAATCAAGCAAAAGGTTGTATGGAGGCTTTTCAAAGAGCTTCACTGAAATTTGATAGAAACAGCAGGCTTCCAAGGGGTGTTATAAGCGTATTTGTTAGTAGATTTGATAGTAAGCTTGATAGTAGACTAAGAGTTTTAAATCTTCCTACGGCAAAAGTAGGCATATATAATGCAACAAAGATATATGATCTTGTGGAGTCGTATGAATTATCACATGTAAGAACTCTGTTTGCTAGTACAGGCGTAAAGAGTGATGCACTTGAGGCTGACTACTATATAAAAGAACTTCTATTTAAAAACTCTGTAAACACAGCTCCACTACACACTATAAAAGCTTTTATAGCCTCAGATGAAATGGTAGAAAGAGTTCCATCAAAGGATTATATAGATTTTTTTGATAGAGTAAGTAGAAGTGGTGTTGATATACAAGAGATTTATGACCAGCTTCTTAAAGATGGACTTGACGCATTTAAGAGAGCATTTAAAGAGATATTAGATGAACTTTAAAAAGGAGTGTTGATATGGCAATAGAAGTTAATGTAGAGTCTTTGAGTTTTGAGATGACAAAAAAACTTAGATTTTATCTGAGTAAGCTTGTAAAACATGATGGAAGTGATCTTCACATAAAGAGTGGAGCAAACATAAGAGGTCGAATCAATGGCGAGATAGTCTCAATGTCAAAAGAGATTCTTACTCATGAGGATGGAGTGGTTTTAGCAAAAGAGCTCTTAAGAGGAAGATTTAAAGAGTTGGTTGAGAAAAAAAATCTTGACTTTACTTTCAAGCTTAATGATGATTACCGTTTTCGTGTAAACTTTTTTTTTCAAATAGATGGAGTTTCAGGAGTCTTTCGCACAATTCCTACAACCCTACCTACAGTGGAGTCCTTAAAGCTACCGAATATACTCAATGATTTTTGCAATACCTCTCGCGGGCTTATTTTAGTTACAGGTCCCACAGGAAGTGGAAAAACAACCACACTAGCATCAATAATCAATAAGATAAATCAAACTCAAAAAAAGCATATTATCACGATTGAAGATCCCGTGGAGTTTGTATATAAAGATGCTTTAAGTATAGTAAATCAAAGAGCCGTTGGTCAAGATGCTATAGACTTTGGAGACTCTCTTAGAGCTGCTCTTCGTGAAGATCCAGATGTGATACTAGTAGGCGAGATGAGAGATTTAGAGACCGTAGAGACTGCGATGCATGCAGCGGAAACTGGGCATTTAGTTCTCTCTACTTTGCATACAATTGATGCAAAAGAGACTATAGGCCGTATCATTGGAATGTTTCCAGGTCATGAGCAAAATAGAATTAAGATGTCACTCGCTTCAGTTTTGCAAGGCATAGTTTCTCAAAGATTAGTAAAGAGTGTTGATGGTGGAAGAGTAGCGGCTGTTGAAATATTGGTCAAAAACTCAAGAATTGAGACTCTTATCTTAGAGGGTCGTGAAGGGGAGATTCCAGATGCATTAAAAGAGGGAAAAGATGTCTATGGATCACAAACATTTGATCAAGCTCTTTTAGATTTTTATTCAAGTGGTAAAATTTCAAAAAAAGAGGCACTAAGTTCAGCTACTAGCAAAAATAATCTACTCATGGCATTAGACTATTATGAATCAGGTAAAAATATTGTAGAGGGAGAAGAGATATACTATGATGAGGAAGATAGAGATATACTGGAGCTTAAACAGTAGGATTTAAGGCTTTTTTCAGTATAGTTAGCCTCAAAAAAATTTAAAAAGGACGGGAATGTTAGAAGGTATTATTAGAGAGAGTATTGATAAAAAAGCTACTAAAGCTTTAAGAAAAGATGGTTTTCTAATTGCTAACATATATGGAAAAGGCATTGAAAATATCAATGCTGCGTTTAAATCAAACGAATTCATAAGAGCAATAAAGAACAAAACAACTCTATTTTTTCAGGTTAAGGTTGGAGCGAAAGAGTATAAAGTAGTTATCCAAGACTATCAAAAGCACCCAGTAACAAGCACTCTTATTCATGTAGATTTGCGAATAGTTCTTGATGAGGTTGTTTCAAAGTATTTGATACCAGTAAAAATAACAGGAACACCTGTTGGACTTAAAAATAGAGGTATTCTAGTTAGTTCTAAAAAACGACTTTTAGTTAAGTGTGCTGGAAAGGATTTGCCAAATAATTTTACGCTAAATGTTGATAATTTAGATGTTGGTGATTCGATTTTAATCCGTGATTTAGAGGTTCCTGCTAATGTAAAAGTTATGGAAGAGGATAGAGTTGCAGTAACTGGAGTGGCTAAAGCAAAATAGCCATGACTCTTATTGTAGGACTTGGTAACCCCGGCCTAAAATATAAAAACAGTCGGCACAATGTCGGCTTTATGCTCATCGATAGACTTGTTGATGGACATGACTGCACTTATGTAAATAAATCCTCATTTAAAGGAGAGCTTTACAAATCAAAAGATATTTTTTTTTTAAAGCCTCTTACCTTTATGAATCTATCTGGAGAAAGTGTAAGGGCAGTGAGTGACTACTATAAACCTGAAAAAGTTATAGTTATTCATGATGATTTAGACTTGCCTTTTGGGTTTTTACGATTTAAGCTAGGTGGAGGTCATGCTGGACACAATGGACTTCGTTCAATTGATACTCATTTTGGTAGAGAATACTATAGAGTAAGAATTGGCATTGGTAAGCCAGACAATAAGCAAGATGTATCCGCTTTTGTTCTGTCTAGCTTTCCTGAATTACAAAAGAAAAATTTAAAAGATATTTTAGAGATAAGCTTTAATGCAACAAAAGAGCTTGTAGATAAAGAGTTAAGTGCTGTATCATCAAAATATACTCTTAAAGTGGAGACATGAAACTATTTCAAAAATATATAGTATTTAACTATTTTAAAAACTATTTTATTATATTTTTATCACTAATATTTTTTTATGTAGGAGTTGATGCACTCTCTAACTACACAAAGTTTCCAGATTCAGCTAACTTACAACTGCTCTATATCGTTTTTAAAGCACTTGATGCAGTCAATTATGCCGTCCCTTTGTCTATCGTATTTGCTATGATAGTTACAAAGTTTGGAATGATAAAATCTAATGAACTAGTCACTTTATACTCTATAGGTGTTACTAAAAAAGCAGTTGTTAAGCCTTTGTTCTTTTCAGCTTTAAGTCTATCAATTGTCTATATAGGTTTAAGTTTTACACCTTTTGTATATGCTTATGAATATAGCAGAAACCTCTTAAGGTATAGTACAATCTCAACTGGCTCAACAGAGCTGTTTTTAAAAAATAATAATCAGTATGTCTACTTTGCAAAACTAAATCCAATAAAAAAACAGGCTCTAGGAGTAAAGATTTTCAATATAGAGAACAATGATTTAAGCAGAATCGTTTCTGCAGAAAGTGGCTATTTCTATAATAATCACTGGATACTAAAAGATGTAACTATAAAAACAAAGCCAAAAATACAGAGCATAAATAGCGAGGGATTTACAAAACTAGAGCAGAGTAGCTACATAACCCTAAAAGAGTTTAGACCAAAAATAATTGAAAATGTACACAGAGGCAAATATAATATGTCTATTACAGATACTGTAGATGCTCTTAGTTTTTTTGCTACACAAGATATTAATTTAGACAGATTAAAGACACTGCTTTTTTCACAGCTGTTATCTCCTTTTTTTGCACCATTTTTGGTTGTAATTCTATTTTATAAACTCCCTGTTAGTCGTAGATTTTTTAATATGGCATTTTTAAGTTCAATTTTTATATTTGTTACACTTGTGGTTTGGGGAGTTTTGTTCTTGCTTACAAAGTTTTCGTCCACTTCAGTAATAATCCCTGAACTAGGAGTGATTTTACCTATATTTCTACTAGGTATTTATGCTTTAATGCAGTACCATAAAGAGAATCATTAGTTTTTTGTGATAGAATTAAGAAAATAATTAGAGGATAATATGAATTATAAAGAGTTAGCAAGCAGGTATGGTACACCACTATATGTGTATGATTTTGACTATATAGAAAAACAGTTTTTCAAACTAAAAGAGGCATTTAAAGCTAAAAAATCTATCATGTTTTATGCGATAAAGGCGAACCCAAACCTCTCACTACTAAAACACTTACAAAAGTTGGGTGCTGGGTGCGATTGTGTCTCTATCGGCGAGGTTAAGCGAGCTTTACATGTGGGAGTTGCGAAGTATAAGATAGTGTTTTCAGGGGTTGGAAAAAAAGATGATGAGATAAGAGAGGCACTACAATATGATATTTTAATGATAAATCTTGAGAGCGAAGAGGAGATGAGTAGAGTCGAACAGATTGCAAAAGAGCTCAATCTTAAAGCTAGAATAAGCATAAGGGTAAATCCAAATATAGATGCAAAAACTCATCCATATATCTCAACAGGTCTTCATGAAAACAAGTTTGGAGTAGATATAGAGACAGCAAAAAGATTGTTTATAAGAGCAAAAAAATCAGACTTTTTAGATCCAATCGGAGTTCATTTTCATATAGGGAGCCAAATTGGTACAATAGAGCCATTTGAAGAGGCATCAAAAATAGTAGCAGATTTTACAAGAAGCCTACTCTCTTTAAAGATAGATATTAGATTTTTTGATATAGGTGGCGGAGTTGGCATAAGATATACAGATGAAAAAACAGTAGATATAAAGGAGTACGCACAGGCAATACTAAAGAGCTTATCGGGACTAGATGTAACCATAGCATGTGAGCCAGGGCGTATACTTGTAGGCAATAGTGGAGTTTTTTTAACAAAGGTGCTTTATGAGAAACAAAACAAGAGCAGAAGATTTGTAATAGTTGATGGAGCCATGAATGACCTGATTCGTCCTGCTCTTTATGGGGCTACTCATGATTTTGAGTTACTTAAGAGCGATGATAGGCATAAAAGTTTAGCTGATATAGTAGGCCCAGTTTGTGAGAGCGGAGATTTCTTTTTTAAGAGTGTAGAGATTGCAAAAACAAGACGAGATGACCTCTTAGTTATCAAGGGTGCAGGAGCATACTGCTTTTCAATGAGTAGCAACTATAACTCAAGAGGAAGAGTAGCAGAAGTGGCTATCACAGATGGCAGAGATTGGCTTATTCGCACTAGAGAGAGTTTTGAAGATATGATTAAGAATGAGATACAGTGTATCTAATTGATGTGCAAGGCACTTTGATAGATGACAAAGACAAACTACCGATTAGTGGGGCTTTAGAGTTTATTGATAGGCTAAATGATACAAATACTCCTTTTGTTGTAGTGACAAACAATACTAAAAAGCAGAGCTACCAATTTCATAGCTTCTTAAGAGACCTAGGATTTAATATACCAAACTCCTGCTATCTTGATCCATTTATGGTTTTAAAAAACTCTCTACATGTAGAGCAAGTCTGCTGTTTTGGGCCAGCTGAATTTAGAAGTATTGTTGAGTCTTTAGGGTATAAAAATAGAACTCAAAATCCTGAAGCTATCTTGGTAACAAGTAGCAAAGAGTTTAGTTCAGAGGATTACGCAACCATGATAGAGATGGTAGTGGATGGAGCAAAACTCATAGGTATGCATGCAACTAGTGTCTATGCACAAAACGGCAGGCGTTATGCTGGAGTTGGAGCTATTATGAAGATGATATCTTATGCATCAGGTTGTGATTATGAGGTTATAGGAAAACCAAGCAGTGCTTTTTACAAAGAGGCTCTAAAGCTTTTACATGTAGAGAGTTTTGATGGTGTTGAGATGATAAGTGATGATGCTCTTGGCGATTTGGTTGGTATAAAAGAGTTGGGTGCAAAAACAACTCTAGTGCTAAGCGGAAAGTGCAAAAGTGCAAAAGAGGCTATACATGTAGAGAGTTCAATTGATAAAATAGTAGAAGATATAGGATGTTTAAATGGATAACTTAAATCAATACAGAAAACAGATAGATGAGATAGACAATAAAATTTTAAAGCTTTTAAATGAAAGAATGAAGTCAGTAGAGGCAATCGGTAGAGCAAAACAGACTACAGGCACATCAATATATAGACCAGAGAGAGAGAAAGAGATATTAGATCGTCTTAAAAGCTTAAATAATGGCATGTTGAACTATAAAGCGATAGATGCTATATTTTTAGAGGTTTTTGCAGTAAGTAGAAATCTTGAGATGCCTGAAAAAGTAGTTTTTTTAGGACCAGAGGGAAGCTATACTCATCAAATGGCACAGAGCAGGTTTGGTGCTATGGGAAACTATATAGCACTCAACTCTATTGAGGCAGTTTTTGGAGTTTTAGCCAACAAAGAGGCAAAGTATGGTGTAGTTCCGATAGAGAACAATACAGAGGGTGCGGTGGGTATTACGCTTGATTGTTTAGGAAAATTTAACTCACTTATCGTCTCAGAGATATATATGGATATTCACCACTCATTTGCTTCGCCTTGCGAAAACCTAAAAGATATAAAAACAATCTACTCTCATCCGCAAGGCTACAATCAGTGTAGAAAGTTTTTAGAGGAGCACATGCTTTTAGATATCGAGTTTATTCCTACAAAATCGACAGCAGCGTCAGCCAAACTAGCGGCAAATGAGCCTCATAGTGCTTCTATCTGCTCTCATATCGCTGCAAAGCTATATAAAGTTCCAATTCTTTTTGATAAGATTGAGGACAATTTAGCAAACAAAACTCGATTTTTTATCTTAAGTGACTTTAAAAATAGACAGAGTATTCAGGATAAAACTTCGATTTTAGCAAAAACACAAAATAGACCAGGTGGACTTTTCCGCTTTTTACAGAGTTTTGAGGATGAGAAGGTCAATATAACTAAAATAGAGTCTCGCCCAGTTAAAGAGAGTGGATTTGAAGCAGTTTTCTATCTTGATTTTGAGGGACATATAGATGATGAAAGTGTCCAAAGAGTCTTAAAGGCAAATGAGGGTGTAAATGAGATAAAGTGGCTAGGGAGCTATGTAAAAGCAGGAGATTAGAGTGAAATTCAATAATATTTTAGATGATTTGAAGATATATGAAGCAGGAAAACCAATAGAGCTAGTGGTGAGAGAGTTCAATATAGAGGCAAAAGATATAATTAAATTGGCTAGCAATGAAAACCCAAGAGGGTGTAGCCCAAAAGTTCTAAAAGCTTTAAAAGATGAAGTAAAAAAAGTAAATCTCTATCCTGATGATAGCTCATTTGAGCTCAAAAGTGGGTTGGCAGACAGATTTGGTGTAAAGCAAGATAATATTATAGTTGGGGCAGGAAGTGATCAAGTAATACAGTTTGCACTTCAGGCAAAAGCAAACAGCAATAACTCTATTTTGATGGCAAAAACTACATTTGCAATGTATGAGATATATGGCAGACAAACAGGAACAAATATACTAAAAACCAAGTCTCACGCTCATAATCTAGAAGAATTTTTAGATATTTATGATAAAAACTCCAACATTTCAGTGCTATTTTTATGCCTTCCAAACAATCCACTTGGTGAGTGCCTAAACACTAAAGATGTGTATAAGTTTTTAAAAAATATAGATGAAGAAACTTTAGTAGTAGTTGATGGTGCTTATCAGGAGTATGCAAAAGTAAAAGACAAAAACAAAGAGATTGTAGTGAAAGATTTGATTAAAAAATTTTCAAATGTTCTGTATCTTGGAACTTTTTCAAAAGCGTATGGTCTTGGTGGCATGAGGTGTGGGTATGGAGTGGCAAGCAAAGAGATTATTGAAGCTTTACATAAACTTCGTTCACCATTCAATATCACAACACTCTCTCTAAGGGCCAGCATTGAGGCACTTAAAGATGAAGAGTTTATCCGTACATGTATAGAGGAGAATTTTTCTGAGATGGTTCGTTTTGAGGAGTTTGCACTTCAAAATAGTTTTAGTTTTATACCAAGTTATACCAATTTTATAACATATAAGTACAATAATAGTAAAAAATCATCAAATATTGCACAAAATCTACTGAAAAAAGGTATAATCATAAGAGATTTAGGAGCATATGGCATGAATGCAATTAGAGTAACAATAGGCACCCCAAAACAAAATACCAGATTTTTTCAAATATATAAAAACTTATAAGGTTGTAGATGGAGTTTAAAACGCTTTTAAGTCAGATATCGGCACTTTTTCAAAAATTTTCTATTAAACAGAAGATTGTAATCTTTATTTCAATTCTTTTAGTAGTAGGTTTTATTGTATTTTTGATACTTTTTAGAGCAAAAGATAGTATGGTTGGTAGTGGGTATAGTATACTTTTTGACCAAACAAGTGCGAGTGATTCAGCACTCATAATTCAACAATTAGAAAAAGATGGTGTTCCCTATAAAATTGTCAATGAGGGAGCAATTGCAGTTCCTTCAAACATGGTCTATAAGCAAAGAATTTCCATCGCAGCTTTAGGAATTCCAAAAGACAGCAAAGTTGGTTTTGAGATATTTAATCAAAATGAGTTTGGTGCAACTGATTTTGAGCAAAAAATCAAATATATAAGAGCTTTAGAGGGAGAGCTTGCTCGCACAATAGAGGGACTTCAGCCTATTGATAGGGCAAATGTACACATAGCCATCCCAAAAGAGACAGTTTTTGCACAACATAAAACTCCGGCAACAGCGTCCATAGCATTAAACATAAATAGAGGCATGAGACTTTCACTAAAACAGATAACAGGCATAAGAAATCTAGTCGCTGCTTCAGTTGTAGGACTCTTTCCAGCAGATGTTACTATTGTTGATCAAGATGGCATACCTTTAGGGGATGAGAATAGTGCCGCTTTTGAGGGTGAGGTAGTAGCGTCTCAACAAAAATATAAGAGAGATTTTGAGAGGGAGTTAGAGCATAAGATTGTCACTGTTTTAGCACCAGTAATAGGCGGAACTGACAAAGTTGTTGCAAAAGTTACTATTGATTTTGATTTTGATAGAATCAATAGTGTTAACGAAGTATTTGACCCAAACTCAGTCCCAAGAAGCGAGCAGACAATTGAGGAGACAAGAGAGGGAAGTAATACACAAGATGTTGGTGGAGTGCCAGGAGCTGTTAGTAACATAGGACCAGTTCAGGGCTTAGAGAGCGATAAATTAAAAGAGAAACATGAAAAAAGCTCTTCGACTATAAATTATGAAATTTCTAAAAAAATCACAAACACACAAGGAGAATTTGCTACTATAAAAAGACTTAGTGCCGCTGTTGTTGTAGATGGTAGATATGAGATAGGCACAGGAGAAAACAGTACGGACGAGCTAGAGTTTGTGCCACTTAGCGATGCTCAGATGAGTTCTATTACAGATATTGTCAAACAGACTGTAGGCTTTACTGCTGCTAGAGGCGACGAGATAACGGTAAGTAATTTTGAGTTTAAGCCTTTACAAAAAGATGGTACAAAAGCTCCCACTCAAAATCTAATAGACCAAATCACATATTATAGTGCTCCTTTGATACCAATTTTTAAATACCTTTTAGCAGCACTTTTACTGTTTGTTTTTTACAAAAAAGTGATAGAGCCATTTAGTCAAAAGATGGTTGAGCAAACTACAGATGAGTTTAGTGCGAGTGATATAAGAGAGGAAGAAGAAGATGATGAAGATAGCGCTGAAGATACGCTAGAAAAATTTAGAAAAGCTCGTAAAAAAGTGGAGGACCAGCTCGGTATTGGCGATGATTTTAACGAGGTTGAACTCAAATATGATGTTCTTTTAGAGAAATTAAAATCTCTATGCGATAACAAGAGTGAGGAGATATCAGGGTTTCTTCAAACAATGATAAGAAATGAGGGTGACTACAGTTTTGATTCTAAAAGCAAAGAGGATTTAAAGTGAAGCTAACAGATGAGCAGAAAATACAATTTGATGAGTTGGGAATGGCTGAAAAAGTTGCGATTTTGCTTATACAGCTAGGAGAAGACACCACTGCAAACCTTTTTTCTCATATGGATATTGATACTGTAACTGATATTTCAAAACATATTGCAACTGTTAAAAATATAGATAAAACTATAGCAAATGCTGTTTTAGAGGAGTTTTATGCAATCTTGCAATCAAATCAATATATCAGAAGTGGTGGCATGGATTATGCTAAAGAGATACTTTATCGCACTTTTGGGGCTGAAGCAGCTCAAAAAATTATGGATAAGCTCTCAAAAAGTATGGAGAGTACACAAAGTTTTGGCTATCTCTCACAAATCAAACCACAGCAACTTGCAGATTTTATAGTGACAGAGCATCCACAAACCGTAGCTCTTATACTAGCTCACATGGACCCCACTAGTGCCGCTGAGACTATATCGTTTTTCCCTGATGAGCTTAAGAGTGAAGTAACTATCCGTATGGCAAATTTGGGCGATATTTCACCATCTGTTGTAAAAAGAGTTTCAGCAGTTTTAGAGAATAAGTTAGAGTCTCTTACCTCTTATAAAGTTGAGGTTGGAGGTCCAAGAGCTGTAGCAGAGATACTCAATAGGCTCGGTCAAAAAGCTTCAAAAACTACAATTTCTCATATAGAGCAAGTAGATGAAACTCTCGCAGCTACCATTAAAGAGATGATGTTTACTTTTGAAGATATTATGAAACTAGATAGTACAGCGATTCGTGAGATACTTAAAGTTGCTGATAAAAAAGACTTGATGATTGCTCTAAAAGGTGCACCAGATGAACTTCGTGATAAATTTTTAGAGAATATGTCTCAAAGAGCACAAGATGCATTTTTAGAAGAGATGGGCTTCTTGGGAGCTGTGAGAGTAAAAGATGTTGAAGAGACACAAAGACGCGTAGTAGATGAGGTTCAAAAACTCTCCGAACAGGGTGTTATTCAGGTGGGTGAAGCTGAAGAGATGATTGATTGATGAAAAATGTTATAGATAACGAGAACTCCAAAAACCATACAATAGAGCCATACCACTTTAAAGTGATAGGTGGAGATATGATTGAGCCAAAAGAGAAAGATAATAAAGAGACAACAGATGAGATTGAGCCAGTTAAGCCATCTCAAGTTAAAGCAGTAGTACAGATAGATGAGCAACAAAATAGATTTATAGAGGAGCTACTAAAAAAGAGTGATGAACTCTCATCTAACATTATAAAACTACAGATGCAAATAGAGAAACAAGAGACTGATTTTAGCAACAGGCTAAAGAATGAACTTCAGCGAGAGTCACAAAACTCGTATGAAAAAGGTTATCAAAAAGCAAAAGAGGATTTAGAAAAGCAGATAATGGAGGTTAAAGCGAAGTTTTTAAACTCAATCAATACTCTTGAGATTGAATCAAACAAAGGTAATGAATTTTTAAAACGCATAGAGAGTGAGTTGTCAGATGCCGCCATAGATATTGCTAAAGAGGTAATTTTAAAAGAGTTAAAACACTCAAGTAGCGATATTGCATCGGCACTTTCAGAAAAACTCATAGAAGAGCTAAAAGATGCGAAAAGCATAAAATTAAAAGTTAATCCAAAAGATTATAAAGCACTAAATGATATTTATGCTACTATCGAAAATGTGGAAGTAGATAGCGATAGTGCAATTACACAAGGTGGTGTTGTGGTTTTAAGTGATATTGGAAATTTAGATGGAAATATATCTACAAGATTAGAGAAGGTGAAGAGTTTAAGTGAGAATGAATAAGATAAAAGGAAAGTCAGTTGAAGAGTTAAAGGATACATGTGTAGCTCTTCGTAAAAAAATCATAGAGACAGTTAGTAGAAATGGTGGACATCTTAGTAGCAATGTTGGTGCAGTAGAGTTGATTGTCGCAATGCACTATGTGTTTGATGTAGAAAAAGATCCATTTATCTTTGATGTTTCTCATCAATCGTATGCTCATAAACTACTCACAGATAGATGGGATATATTTTCGACCTTAAGAGAGTTTGATGGCATAAGTGGATATACAAAACCAAGTGAATCCAAATCAGACTATTTTATAGCAGGACATAGCTCAACCTCAATCTCCTTAGCAGTTGGTGCTGCAAAATCGATAAATCTTAAAAACGAACAAGACAAAAGAGTGCCTGTAGCTCTTATTGGTGATGGCTCAATGACGGCTGGTATGATCTATGAAGCTTTAAATGAGTTAGGAGACATAAAGCTACCAGTTGTTATCATACTCAATGACAATAAGATGAGTATATCAAAACCTATTGGGGCAGTAAGTAAGTTTTTATCTCATGCGTTTGCAGGGGATTTTTTTCAAAGACTAAAGGGAAAAACAGAGCATCTATTGCAGTATTTACCCCAGAGTGCTACTTACATGGCAAAAAAGTTTGAAGAGAGCTTGAAGTTAATCACTCCTGGAATGCTTTTTGAGGAGCTAGGTATCGACTATATCGGTCCAGTTGATGGACATGATGTTGAGGAGCTTATAGTGGCTTATGAGCTATCTAAAAACTTAAAAAAACCAGTCATCATACATGCACAAACTCTAAAGGGCAAGGGATATGAGATTGCAGAGGGGTGTGAAGTGAATTGGCACGGAGTAGGACCTTTTGATATTGATAGTGGAAAGTCTATAAAGAGTAGTGATGGAAGAAAGAGTGCGACTAGCCTTTATAGTGATGCACTCTCTAAGCTTGCAAAAAAGAACAAAAATGTAGTTGGAGTTACTGCTGCTATGGCAACAGGGACAGGCATAAGTAGACTTATAAATGAGCATCCAAATCGTTTTTGGGATGTCTCAATCTCAGAACAGCATGCAGTTACCTCGATGTGTGCTATGGCAAAAGAGGGATTTAAGCCTTTTGTTACTATATACTCTACATTTTTACAAAGAGCCTATGATCAAGTGATTCATGATGCTTGCATTATGAATTTAAATGTTATTTTTGCACTCGATAGAGCTGGCATAGTTGGTGAAGACGGTGAAACGCATCAAGGAGCTTTTGATATATCATACTTAAATACTGTGCCAAATATGACAATCTTTGCTCCAAGAGACGAGAAGAGTATGTATAGGGCGGTAGAGTATGCCTACAAACATAAAGGACCCTGCTCTTTTCGTTACCCAAGAGGCTCTTTTGGAGAGTGCGAATATGCGAAAGACTTGCCTTTTAAACTAGGAAAAGCACAACTTTTAAAAAAGGGAAGTAGCAAAACTCTTCTTATAGGATATGGAAACGGAGTTGGGAAAGCGGTCGCAGTAGCTAGTATGCTAGAAAAAGAGGGCTTAGATTGTGCTGTTTTAGATTTGAGATTTGTTAAGCCTATAGATGTGGATATGTTAAAAAAGCTTTCAAAAGATTATGATAATTGGTTTGTTATAAGCGATAGTTCTAAGATAGGTGGAGTAGGCTCGATTATAAGTTCACTTAAAAATGATTTATCGTGGGACAGCGTAAAAGTAGTTAGTTTTGAGTATGAGGATGATTTTATAAAGCATGGGGATACAAAACTAGTTGAAGAGGATTTGGGGATTTTGCCAGAGCAGATTGCTAGGAAAATATTAATATAAAAACCCAAATAACCAAAGAGGTATCTTGTTGCCACTACCAATCTCGATATCATCGGATACTATAA
>CAZXOZ010000035.1:0-14171 GCA_964642805.1 uncultured Sulfurospirillum sp.
ATACCCTACAATAGTTGGAATAAAGAACATCTTTTTATGAGTGGGGTGGTGCTAGCTACAATCTCACCCGCTAGAAGCTTATCCAAAACCATCTCAAAATCAACACCTCGCTGAAGCTTTAAGAGCTGATTTTTCTCTTCGTTCCAGTTTATAGCTTTATCCAAATCTCTACCCTTGTGCCTGTTAATATACCTAGATTTTGCCATATTGTAGATATCTTGTCAATACACTATAAAGTCACTATAAACTTTTTTCTCAACCCTCCGATGTAGTATATATCGGTAGCAAGGACGCTACTGAAAATTTACGATAAAAGGATTTATCATGGGATTTAAGATTAACACAAACATTGCGGCACTGAACGCTCACAACAACTCTGTTATGAATAACAGAAATCTAGACCTTTCACTTGCAAAGCTCTCTTCAGGTTTGAGGATTAACAAAGCAGCAGATGATGCTTCTGGTTTGGCGATTGCTAACTCACTAAGAAGTCAAGCAAGCTCACTAGGGCAAGCTATCTCAAACGGTAACGATGCTATCGGTCTTCTTCAAACTGCGGATGGTGCTCTTAATGAGTACTCAAACATACTTGACACCATCAAAACCAAGTCTATTCAGGCGGCAAGCGATGGTCAAAACACAAGCTCTCGTCTTGCTATTCAAAACGATATAGATAAGCTAATGGAGCAACTTAATACTATAGCCAATACTACATCTTTTAACGGACAAAAGCTTCTCTCTGGTACATTTGTTAACAAAGAGTTTCAGATGGGTGCAAGTGCAAATGAGTCTGCTAAGGTAAATATCGCTTCGGCTGTAACGAGTCAAATCGGTCAAACAAGTAGAGCTACATTGACAATCGCATCACAAGGCGAAAATCAATTAACTCTAAGAAGTGCTACTACAGGCAGTACTGTTATGCTTGAATCAATTAACATTCAAGCCAACAATAACCCTGCAAATGGGATGGGTGCTATTGCTGATCAGATGAATAGACATACTGGTACAACAGGTATCAGTGCAGTGGCTATTGTTAAATCAACCACAGAGTCTATTACTACTGGCGTAACAGGAGTTGATTTTTCTATCAATGGTGCAAATATTGGTGCTATCAATGTATTGACCAATGATGCTGATGGAACACTTCTAACAGCTATCAATAACAAAACAAGCCAGACGGGTGTTGCTGCTACAAAAACAACAGATGGTAGGCTTACTTTAACCTCAGTAGATGGAAGAGCTATAAGTGTTACTGGCGACTTATCGAGTGTTACTGCTAGTACAGGTTCAGACTTGAGTACCCTTGGGCATATTGAAGTTACTCAAGCAGGATCTTCAACTTTTCAGATTGATGGCGCTAAGCTAGGTACGGCAGTTGGTGCTGATATGACCATAACAGGAACAACTACTATGGTTCAAGATTCAACTCTTGCCTTAGGTAGCACTATGGTTTCTGGTAGCAAGCTAGAGGCTGGCACTGTCTTTGGTGTTGATCTCTCTGCTGGTGACACTGATGCTGCTGCTGCTTCATCTACGCAAGATGGGCTTTTGGTGGCAGGTTCTATCATTGGCTCAGGCAGTACGCTTGATGATGGCACTTTACTTGCTTCAAAGATAGAAACAAGAGCAACAGCAACTCTAAGTGGTGATATGCTAGTGAAGGTTGGCTCAACTCTTGCGTCAGCTACAGTACTTGATGCAGGAACAGTGCTACAGCAAGACTTAACAGTTTCTGGCACAGATTATAAAGCTGGTACAACGCTAGTGGTTGACTTAACTCTAACTGCCTCTATGACACTCTCGAAAGATATGACATTAACGGTTGATTTACAAAACCCTCATGCTGCTATAGGTGCTGGTAGTAAGCTACTTGCTGGGACTATTTTGGGAGCAGACATAGTTACAACTGGTACATCTACTCTTGGTGGTAGCATGGTGCTTCAAGCAGGTTCTACTCTGCTAACGGGTAGTGTATTTAAAGCTGGTTCACATTTAGGTGAAAACTTTACTTTAAATAACGATAAAGTAACAACTGCAGCAACTGATCTTAAAGTTGGCTCTACCTTAGTGAGTGGCTCAATAGTAAAAGAGAACTCTACACTTGGAGGCGAAGCTACATTAAGATCAAACTTAGTGCTTAATCAAGATATGGTTATCAAGGCTGGTTCTACTTTAGTGACTGGTACTATCTTGAAAGAAGGTACAGTCTTACAACAAGATTTGACTGATGCTCAAGTAGGAGGCGGTACTGGTTCAGGACTTCGAGCTGGTACAGTTCTTGGTACAGATGTTACAACAACAGCATCAATCTTTGTAAATAAAGATATGGTAATGCTACAAGGCGATGCTACTTATGGCACTATTGCCGCTGGATCAGTTTTGGCTGCAAATGGTGGTGACCATAACAGTGTTCAACTTGACAATGAAGCATTTACCAATCTTTCAAATATAGATGTTACTACGCTTAGAGGTGCCATGGAAGCTATAAGTACCCTTGAAGCTGCGATTGGTAATCTAGATACGATTAGGTCTGGTCTTGGTTCTGTTCAAAATCAGATAACTTCTACGATTAACAACATATCTGTCACTCAGGTAAATGTTAAGGCTGCGGAGTCCAATATCCGTGATGTTGATTTTGCTGCAGAGAGTGCAAACTTCTCCAAGTTTAACATCCTAGCACAGTCTGGGTCTTATGCGATGAGTCAAGCAAATGCTGTTCAGCAAAATGTATTAAGATTATTGCAATAAGTGCAATAATTTCAAGGAAGACAGTTTTTTATGCTGTCTTCCTATTTTAAATATTCTTCTAGCCTTGTTATATATAGTTTAGATATTTTTAATAACTGTTTTGCCAAGATAGAGCTAATCTCAATAACATGTCTGTCGGGCTTAACAAGCTCTTTGGTATTAAACAGATCAAACAGATAGCTAAGAACTATCGAAAAATACTCATAGTAAACTTGAGCCAAATCAGAGTTTGTTTTATAGTCCATATCGCTCAAATCCCAAGATAGTTGAGCTGTAGATTTTAGATAGGCATTTGCATTTATAAATCTTTTTTTCTTATAAGCTTTTATGAGCTTCTCTAATTTTCTTGCCTCTTTGATTTGATACTTTATCAGTGCCCTATCTTCAGCATTGAACTGTGCATCTGCAATCTGCTTGAAAAATAGATCAATCTCCTCTTTGGTTTTATCTCTATTTAGTTTTTCTAGTTTTGTCCAGTCAAAATCTTCTATGTGAAGTGGCTCACACCCTTCTAGATATGCCCCATTGCTTAAGTTATAGACATGATGATGCTCTTTTTTGAGGGTTTGGGTGTAGATTTTAGCCTGCTCTATTGAGAGAGTGTAGGAGGAGAGTGTTGGGATTTGATCTAAAAAATTACCTTTGACATATTGAGATGAAGAGCTTGGATCTAAAGAGGCACTTTGCGTGTCTAACTTGCCAGTTGTTTGATAGGGGTGAAAGCCACCATGTGTCTGAAGAGTATCTGGGTCAAGTGCTAAGTCGATACCAAGCATATACATCTTAGAGATTCCCAAAACCAAAAATAGACCATAAGTGTACTCTCCAACACTTGGAGCTGAGAAGTGACCAAAGCCTTTTTTATAGTTTGTTCCTTGTTGTATGAAATGAACTTTATCTTTATTGAACCTTTTCATTGTTTTTTCATCTACATTAGAGGCTAGGATAGTTAAAGTCTCTTTAAAATAATCTTCAGTTAAACCCTCAAATAGCAAAGCGCTATTTTCTCCTGGGTCTATATGTATCACTATGTCAGGAGTGATATTTACTGATTTGAGTAGTCTGCATGTAGATAGAGCAGACACCACTATAAATCTGTCTCTATTCTCTTCTATCCACTTGATATTTTTAGAGGTTGAGGGTCCAGAAAACAGAAGCAATACAGGTTTTTTAGTTAGCACATTGCCTTCTAAGTCATAGTATCTTTTCATCATATTTAAAAATGAGCACCCTTGAACTAAGTAGCGAGGAGAGTCAATAAAACGCAAAAGCATAGCACTATGTCCATAGTTGATGTAGCTTTGTGAGAGCACATGTGACTGCAAATCTTGTAAATCCTGTTGATAGTCTTGGGTAAAAGGTATGTGCTTTAAGTTTAGATTGTAGTTGTTTCCTGTGTTTAAGAACTCTATAAAATGCTCTCTTTGCTCATCTTTATCACTACTCAAAGAGAGATAAATAGCACTATCACCTAATGCCTCTTGAAGGTTAGTCACAAACAAAGAGAGTCTAAAAGTTTCTAAATTTGCCTCTTTTATAAAGACAACTTGAGGATTGTACTTTTTTACAATTCCTTGGATATGAAGCCCAAGTCCAAATCCGAGAAAGATTATTTTATGTACTCTTTTCATATAGGAGTCTGCGGCAGCATGTTTTGAAACATAGTTTATTATCCTTGCTGTAGCCCATACTGCATTATGAAACGAGAGCTCATTTTGTTCTACTATATCTACTTGTTGGTCAGATACTCTAATAAACTTCTGCCCTTTAAATATAGCTCCAGTTCTCTTTAAGTCAAAACCATCAACCATTCTTTGCCCGCTTTGTATGCTATTTTCTCCATATAGAAAATTCCCAGAAGAGAGTTCTTTTATATCAAAATAGCCTTCATCCATATACTCTAGGCTATATTGCTCTACATGCTTTCCCTCTTCAATTAAAGCACCTAGAAGATTAATTTTATGGTGCATGTCTTTATGATTTTTTTCTAAATATAGTAGATTTTCCTGAAAAGTTTTGAGGACTTGTTTTTCAATATCTTGCATACTAGTTCTTTTTTTTCATCAAAAACCAAGTCATATCCTCTTGATCATGTCTAGGGTCATTGTGATAAAAAAAGCCATAATCTATAAGCTCTAAGTCTATATATTTTTTCATAATCTCACCAGCAAAATCACGCTTATACAGCTTACCAGAATGCCCCCTATACGACAGCTCAACAGGAGTTGGGTTATAATACTCTATCATACATATATACTTACTACTTATGCTGTACATTTTTTCATAAACTTGCTCTAGTGAATTAGGGTCGATATGAATAAGAACTCCTTTTGTAAACACAAAATCTCTTTTCTGATTATCGCTGAATTCTAAAATAGACATAGGAAAAATAGTGTCTAGTGCAAGCTTTTCTAGCTCTTTTACAGCATTTGGATTTATCTCAATAGCAGAGCATTTAGCATTTGGTAAAAGATGGTTTATAGCAATGAGATTTAAGCCTATATTTGAGCCAAACTCAATTATACTCTCAATATTTTGTGCCTTCTTAAAAACTTGTGAAAATATCGAGATATTTGAAGCTGTCAATAGCTTGTTTTGATTTCTTTTTATATAGCTATCCCCAAACTCTCCTGCCCAAAAATCCTCTTGTTGTGTTGTATATTTTTTCACTATTTAGCCTTTATTTTACTATCATAAGCAATTAAGATTCCACTATAAAACAAAACCCTTCTCTAAAAGAGTGTATCCATCTTGCACGATATTTTTATCACGCAATGGAGTGCATATAAAAGTATAGTTTTTATCTTTATCTACCAATTTTTGGTACTCATCAGATTTAGTTCTATGATGTAAAATATGATCATTTATCTGCCAGTTTTTTTCTTTTTTGGTCCATATTTGATTGTCTCTTTTTATATGCCCAAATAGTTCATTTTCACTTATCTCTGCCCATTTCAAAAAGTATTTTATATCGGTAGGCTTCACATGTTCATACCTCTCTACAAGCTCTATCCCTTTGTCACGACTCAATCTTCCCCATCTTATTTCTCTAGTGGCATGGTCTGTTATCTTACCATAGCCATATTTTAGGTATTTGATATAGTCATGTAGTCCATTGTAGTGGACACAATCTATATCGTTGTAGGTATCAAAGGTTCGTTGCTGAGTTGTGGTTTCATAGCCATACTTTTCAATCATCTTTTCGTGTTGAGCTTTTGTGTCCCATGGGATATAGTTACCAAGATAGATTCCTCTTACTCCCACCTTTTCAATCTCTTTGTCGTGTGGATAGAGATACTGCACGATATCGCTTTCACTCAAATCAGAATTTTTTATCAAATCCTCCGCCTCAAACCCCATCAAATCATGATTTTTTCTATATCGTCTGCTCATCTCAACCTCATCTTCATGGGAAAACATACCAACTTGATCTAAGCCTTGATGAGCACCCCAAACTATAAGAGGAATTTTAAATCTAACCGCAACTTGAACAGGAAAAACACTCTGACCCGCTAAGATATGCCAATAGATACTACCCATCTTCTTAAGGCTCTCCCTTGTGATTTTTTTAACCTTTTGAGGCTGCACTATCAAAGAGAGTGCATCACAATTGAATATCGTTTTAAGATATGCATAATTTCGATTGCCTACATGCGTGTTGTAGTGCTTGTTGTAGTTTACCAAAAGAGGATTCATACCATATCTGTTTTTCAAGGTATCAACTATAAAGTATGAGTCCCTAGCTCCACAAACAGGAACTATGCAGTCAAAATTTAGTCCTGAAGTACTTTTGTACCGATCCAAAATACTCTTTAGTTTTCTCTCTCTTTCTCTCCAGTTTAGTGTAAACTTCTCCTCGTGAATCCTACATCCACTACAAATCCCATCATCATCAAAAATGATTCCAAGTGGGTGATTTTGCGGATAAAGACACCGTTTACAATACTTCATACGCTCTCCTTAGGATGATACTCAAACCACATGTCAAGAAGCTTTTCATCAGCTATCTTGCCCACTCTACCATCTTCGTCAAAACTATGATTTAAGTAGTTAGCATAAGTCTCATTGCGAATAGGATAGGATTTTTGTGTTTTAATAAAGCCTTTAGCTACACTTACCGAGTGCTCCGTAAAGTGAAAAAAATTACCTACTCCAACAGCTGATAGATTTGGTATATCTAAAGCCTTTTGTATGTGCTTTGCATGCCCAACTCCACCTTGAGCTATGAGTGGTATGTGTAAGGTATTTACTAGTTTATCTATGAGAGGTATATCTAAACCTTGTTTTGCACCATCTTTTTGTAC
This sequence comes from uncultured Sulfurospirillum sp., assembly GCA_964642805.1. GTDB lineage: Bacteria > Campylobacterota > Campylobacteria > Campylobacterales > Sulfurospirillaceae > Sulfurospirillum_A. Next base: position 7,053 of record CAZXOZ010000035.1, read on the forward strand.
TGAATTCGCTAGGATCTCTCCTGCTCCTAAATCTTCAGCTTTTTTTGCTGCCTCTAAGATACTTTTTTTCAATACCTCTTTTTTTGTATAGTCATAACAGTGGTTTTGGTAGTGATCCAAAGAGACCACAATACACTGTGCTCCAAACACATTTGAAGCCTTTTTTATAAGCTTGGGATTTGTCCAAAAAGCTCTGTTTATGATCACTTTATCTGCACCACTTTTTAACACCTTTTCAATCTGCTTAACTGTCTGTAGTCCACCACCAACACCAATAGGAACAAAAGAGACTTTTGTCGCCTCTTTGATGAGCTGATTGTTGATAGTGCGGTTTTGTTTGGTTGCATCAATATCTAGGATAATTATCTCATCTACACCCCATCTGTTTAAGTTTTCAATACATATAGACAAAGAGCCTATTGGTAGATAGCGATTAAAACCGATACTTTGGACGACTATATTGTTTTTGATAATTAAAGAGGCAATTATGCGCTGCTTAAGCATTGCACTTCTCCATGTAGTTTAAAAAATTTCTCAATAGCCTAAGCCCCATAACTTGGCTCTTCTCTGGATGAAATTGAGTTGCAAATATGTTGTCTTTTTGTATCGAAGCTGTGATTAAGTCTCCATATAGAGTTACACTGCTTTGTATGCTCTTTTCATTACAATCCATATAAAAAGAGTGATCAAAGTAGAAGTGTGTATCTGAGGGTATATCCTTAAATAAGGGAGTTTCTTTATATACCTCAATAGAGTTCCATCCAACATGAGGAGTGCGTAGATTTTTTTTAGTGTCTATATTTTTTATAGTAGCATCAATCCAGCCAAGCCCTTTGTGAGAACCCATTTCAGATGAACTTTTTGCCAATAATTGCATGCCTAAACATATTCCTAAAATTGGTTTTTGTTTTTCAAGTATTGTTTTTTCCATTAACTCTATAAGGCTATATTTTTTTATATTTTCCATAGCAACACCAAAAGCTCCAACACCAGGAAGTATGAAAGCATCAGCAGACTTAAAGTCCTCTTCATTGCGACTTAGTTTGGATTTATAGCCTAGGTACTTTAAGGCATTCTTTATAGATTGTATATTCCCCATGCCATAATCTATAATAATGATTTTTTTACCACTCATCAACGCCCTCTCCCATTGTCCAAGCTCCTAAGCTATCTTTTTCAAATAGCTCTGTATTGACAAAACCATCAGCTATCTTCCAAAACTCATCTACGCTTATCTCCAGATACTTTGCTAGCTGTTTGATATACTTTTTATGGCACTTTCCATCATAAGCTTTTACGATTTTTTTAGCCTCTTCTCTACTCATCAACCCTGAACGAACAGCAACCCCTGCTTCTTGAGTTGCTTTGCCAAAGCCAAATTTTAGATATTTTAACATTTGATTGACTACAACAAAATCATCATCAAGAGCAACATAGTTTGACTCTCCGCCTATATTGTTCGGGTCTGCGTCCTCGCCATCTCTTACCTCTAATCCGTGCTTTATCGCTACTTTTGCATTTGTGTGGTCATTGAAATCTGGCATAAAATAACCAAGATATACTATGCGTAAATCAGCTTTTTGCATGCTCTCATCACTAGGGTATCGATACCAGTAGAGCTCACGATCGCTCATCTCTTTAGTTTTAAAGCGACTTGGATCTCCTCCTTGAAGGGTATTCATATGTTTCATATTGTTACCATTAAAATCACTTGAGCCAACATCAGTTCCAAAACTAAGAGCAGGGTTTTCGCCCAATAAAATTAGAGGTATTCTATACGCGGTTGCAGTTATGGGCAAAGAGGCATATAGTGCTAGTTCTGAGGCATTAAAAAGATTGCCAAAAGTCTCAAAACAGTTTTTCATAAGTTTTTTTGAAGTGATTGGTGCAGGTGCACTATTGATGGTATCAAAGCCCAGCTCTATAAGATTTGCCAAGTTGTTTGCACCTCTCTTTGTCATCTGTTCAGGTGGGTAAGTGCAAGATACAAGCAGGGGATTTAGCCCTATCTCTCTTGCATAAAGGGCTTGCCTAAGGCTATCTTTTCCGCCACTTACTCCGATAATACAATCATAACCAAAATTAGAGTGCTTTTTTGCCCATTTTACAATATCTTGAAGCTGCTCATCTCTTTTTACCCAATCAATAGAGTCTATGCTTTGAGCTGAAACTGAACGGCAAGGTAAGCAAATACCGTTTTCATCAAATACCGAAGATGGTCTTGAGTCCGTCTCAACGCAAGTTTTACATCTTTTCAATAGACTCCCTTTTTATCTTATACCTCAACACCTCACAAGACTCTCTACTAGCATCTTCCATGCCCAAAGCTTTTGCAAGCTTCTGCATAGCTATATTTGACAAACTTGTCCCACAATAGACACTTTTTAGATTTAAAACTTCAAATCCATACCTTAACAAAACCTCTCCAGCCTCTCTAGCATACCCCTTGCCCCAAAACTCTTTTTCTCCCATAAGTATAGCAAACTCAGCACTAGAATCTTTTATATCTTGAAGCGATATATTTCCTATATGCTTACCGCTATTTAAACAGACCGCAAAGACTCTACATGTAGAGCTGTTTTGCACACTTTTTATATACTCTACTGCCATCTCTTTGGTGTATAAAACTTCTCCATGTGAATTATATCGACAAACCTCTTTATCGTTCAACCAACTCGGATAGTTTCCGTTTGCGTCTTCTAAGCAAAGAGGTTTTAGATATACTCTTTTAGCTTCTAATTTCATCTCTGTTTTCCCAAGCCTTTTCAAATGCTTTAATCACATCATCTAAATCACTTTTTTTCATACCAGGACGCATAAACTCATGAGTTATAAGAGTCTCATGGTGTAGCTTTTCACAAACAGGACAATCTCCCTCTTTAAATATTCTTTTTGTCAAAGAGAACGGATAATCCCCAAAGCACACTCTCTCTTGAAACATAGGCTGAAGATATAAAGGCTTTACATATCCATATCCTAAAAGAACAGCACTATCTTCTCTCATCTTAGTTGATGGGAGTTCTGCTTTTACCGCATCTATAAAACTATCTCTATGAAGATTTACAGCTTCCTTTTTAAAGAGTAAAGGGTGTACATAGTAAACATGTTCAGCATTATCTCTAGTAGGAGGGATATCTAAACAAGGTATAGCTTTCAATCTCCCCTCCAAATAGAGGACATTTTTCACCCTATCCTTGATGAGGCTTTTAAGTTTTGAGAGCTGTACCCTAGATATAGCAGCCTCTATCTCGGTCATACGAAAATTGAACCCTAGCATGTTATGCAACTCTTTTTTGTCTTTATAGCCTTTTGCACTTAAAACGCTCTCTGCATGATTTCGTATGAGTTGGATTTTAAAAGCTAGCTCATCATCATTGGTAACAACTACGCCACCCTCACCACTATGTATATGCTTGTGATAGTTGAGTGAAAACACCCCTACATCTCCTAAAGTTCCTGCAAATTCACCTCCAAGCTTTGCATAGGGTGCTTGAGCCGCATCTTCTATGATTTTTAGTTTATGTTTTTTTGCTATCTCTCTTAAAGCCTTAAAATCAGCGGGTTGTCCAAATATATCTACCGCCATAATAGCTTTTGTTTTTGGAGTTATTAGCTTTTCAACTGACTCTGGGTCTATGCAAAAAAACTTCTTCTCGACATCAGCAAAAACAGGAATACCCCCATAAAGGAGTATAGCCATTGCCGTTGCACTCATGGTATATGGCGTAACTATAACCTCATCCCCAGCCTCTATACCCAATGCCCCAACAGCTGCATAAAGCCCTGAAGTTGCAGAGTTTACACTGATGGCATGCTTAACACCAAAAAACTCCGCCCACTCCTCCTCCAAAGCTCTAACTTCGCTACCACCATAAAAATCATCATGCCAAGTTCCTAGATAAGTAGAGAGTTTTCCACTTCTAAGAACTCTTAAAACTGCTACCTCTTCCTCTTTACCTATAGTATTATAAGCAGGAAATAGCTCTTCTCTTAGTTTTTTGCCACCGTTAATAGCCAATTTCATCATTTACCTCAAATAAAATCTCATGTAATCTTATATGCTCTTTTAAAATCTCTCTACATGTAGAGCTATCTTCTCTAAGCAAAAACGACAAAGAGTTAGCCGCATAGTGTTTTAAGCTACTCTCTAAACTCTTCTCATACTCAAGCGTATGATAGTTTTCATATAGATTTGATTTTACTTTTCTATATATGGATATATCCTCTTTTATCTCAACTTTTGCATTCTCAAAGACAATCTCCAGCTCAAACAAAGAGTAATCTATACCTTTTATGCAAGCAACAAGACCTTCGGCACTCTCACACTCTACAAAAAAACTATCCCTTATAGGCTTTAGCAACAAAACAGAACCAAGCAGGTGAGATAAGACGCCAAGCATATGAATACCATTGTGCAATAGCCCTTTTGTGAAGATGCCATGAAAACTTATAACTTTTCCGAAACTATTTTTTTCTATCAACGAAGCAAGCTCTATAAAAGAGGGGTCATATCTTCTTATTAGATTTATTAGGATTTTTTTATCACTTTTTAGCAGAGCTTCTTTAATAAAATCTAGCTCTTTTTTGTTTTGAACCAAGGGCTTTTCACATAGTATATGCCTAACACTATCTACCTCTAAAGCCTCTTTTAGATTATCTACATGTAGGCTAGTTGGGGTGGCTATGGAGACTATGCCGATACTCTCTTGCCTAAACAGCTTATCACAAGTTTCATAAGTATGGACTCTGCCCCATCGCTTTATAAACTCTTTTTGACTGTTTTTGTTTGGTTCGCAAATCGCAACTAGAGTGCAAGAGCCATTTTTCATATAAGCGTGAGCATGGCTTGCTGTATTTGGGCTTTTTGGATTGTCTATAAGTCCACCAATACTACCAGCTCCTATAATCGCTGCATTCATAATCTTCCTTTTACAAATAAAGCAAAATCCATACCATAGATGTCATTATCCTCGCTATGAGTTTTTATCAAATCTATATCTATTTTGTCAAGCTCTCTTGTCTGATTATTTGCAGGCAATGGAACATAAAAATCTCTTCTCTTGGAGGGGATATATGAGATAACTTTTTTACCAAGGAGATAGGCTAGATACAAAACAGAGCTATCAACACCGACTATAGCTTTTGCTTGAGCTATATCTTCAAGAAGTTTGTTTGAGGATATAGCTATATTTGGAGCTAGTTTTTTATAGACTCTAGCCTTATCAGAAGGGTGAAGCCTAACCACTATATCTCTACATGTAGAAAACTCCAATACACTTCTAAAAACATCCTCTTCCCTAAAGCCCCAGTAGTTCTCATCGCCAAATCTTTTTTTAGCCACTTTTGCCGTTGGTTCGCTCAAAAACAGAAGTCTATCCTCCTGCTTTATCTCTAAATCCCTGTACTCTTTTAGCTGTTTTTTAAGAGAGTAGTTTTTAAGAACTATGATGTTTTTCAGTCCTAAAGAGAGGGCTAACTTTTCACTTGCACGGTCATGAGCAGCTATAAAATCAGGAAAATTCTCCTGCCAATCTTTTTTGGGATAACCAAACCTCTCTTTGTAGCTCGACCAGTTATCTAAAAAAGCGATGCTTATAAGCTTGTGTTTTTTTGCATAAGATAAAAAGTAGTACTCATAGTGATTTTGCCAACCTGTACTATATAAAATCAAATCAGGCTTAAAAGAGTCCAATTTCGTATATATAAAATCTTCATTAGGCTCTATAACTGTTTCAAAAGAGTCTAATTTTTTATCTTTTATGATTGCACTACAAGGCGAATTGTTTACACAAAAAATCCTAAAACTGCCTACATGTAAAGAGGCTTTTAGAAGCTCCAAAAGCAGCTCACTTCCACCTGCATCATGAGCAAAAATAGCTATATTTTTCAAAGTGAAAATCTCTCTCCAAACTCATAATCTCTGCATGCAACTTTTTCTAAAACCTCTTTTAGGTGTTTAGGATGCATACCAAACCCAGGTCTTACACTTCTAATGTTCTCTTTAGTAAATCTCTCGCCCTTTTTTATGTCTTTGCTTACATAAAGACTTCTTGAAAATTGACGAGATTTTTCACTAAAGCTGTAACTCACACTGCCAAGCAGTTTTTGGGTATCTCTAACAGCCTCTACCATCTCTTTAAACTCATCTTTATCTAAAGAAAAATCAGCATCCGCTCCACCTATAGATTTATCAAGAGTAAAATGCTTCTCAATCACTTTTGCCCCAAGACTAACAGCAACGATAGGAGCAGTAGTTCCAAGAGTATGGTCACTAAACCCAACAGTAACCCCAAATCTATCTCTTAAATCAGCAATCGTAACTAGGTTTGCATCTTCAAGTTTCGCAGGGTATGCTGAGGTACATTTAAGTAGTATCAATGGCACACCTTTGCATATCCTTACAATCTCTTCAATCTCTTGCAAGCTAGCAACCCCTGTCGAAACTATAACGGGCCTACCTTTGCTAGCGATATACTCAACTAAATCATAGTCCGTTATCTCAAAGGAGGCAACTTTATAGCAAGACGGATTAAGCTTCTCCAAAAAATCAACCGCACTCCTATCAAATGGAGAAGAGAATATATCTATACCTATCTTCCTAGCATATGCAAATAGTTCCTCATGCCACTCCCAAGGAGTATAAGCCTCTTTATAGAGATCATAAAGTTTTCTTCCATCCCAAAGAGTTCCGCCCTTGATGATAAAATCCTCTTTATCACAATCAAGAGTAAGAGTATCAGCAGTGTAGGTTTGCAGTTTTACGGCATCTGCTCCAGCCTCTTTAGCTGCCTTTATGGCATCAAGAGCATTTTGCAAGCTTCCGTTGTGGTTTGCTGAGAGTTCTGCTATGATGAAAACCCCATCTTTTTCTAAGTTAAAATTCGCTATTTTAAACATCTATAATTTCCCAATATCCTGATTTGTTACTTCCTACTCTTTTGAGTCTATTTTGCTCTTTTAGCTTTATTAGCTGTCTTGTGATAGTCGCTCGTGATATCTTTAACTTTTTAGCTAAGCTCTCTTTTGTTGCTTGAGGGTTTGACTTTATAAGCTCTATCAAAGATTTTATAGGCTCATTTATAGGCTCATTTATAGGCTCATTTATAGGCTCATTTATAC
>CAZXOZ010000036.1:0-13834 GCA_964642805.1 uncultured Sulfurospirillum sp.
CGAGTATCTTTAGGATATACAAATATTAGTGAAAAAGATGACAAAACTGGAAACTATCTTAGTTATAGCCCTAAGCATGTGCTAGTTTTTAATGCTAATGTCAAACCAGATAAAAATTTACTTATATCTACAAACACTACTTATAAATCAAAAAGATATTACAATGCATCCAATACTGGCTTATTAGAAGGAAGATATTTTCGCTCAAATATCAGAATGGACTACTCTTTTATGAGGAAAAGTTCTATTTATTTAAAAGTAGATAATGTTTTTAATGCAAAATTCCATGGAACTGCTGGTTATCCTGTGGCTCCTAGAAGTCTATTTGTGGGCATAAATTATAGTTTTAGATAAGATTACAAAAAAACAGAAAATACTACTACTAGCTAGACCCTGTTTAATCATTCATAAAACAATAGTATGTTATTATGAATTTACTTTAAGTAAATAGGAAAGCTAGATTGAACTTTGAATCATATCCATTTGAAAAACTGACAAATTTATTAAAAGATATAACTCCATCAAGTGATTTTAAGCCAGTTGTTTTAACCATAGGTGAGCCTCAGTTTGAGACTCCTTTGTTTATTCGAGATGAGCTGAAAAATAGTACTAAATTACTGAATAAGTACCCAAAAACAGTGGGTGAAAACTTTTTAAGAGATGCTCAAATAAGCTTTGTTAAAAAGAGATTTAGTGTAGATTTGAGTGACGGTGAGATAATCCCCTCTTTTGGAACTCGTGAAGTGCTTTTTAACTTTCCTCAGTTTTTGCTTTTTAATGTTAAAAGTCCAGTTATAGCCTACACAAACCCTTTTTATCAGATTTATGAGGGAGCTGCAAAGGCTTGTAGGGCGGAGGTTGTTTATCTTAATCTTACAGAAGAGAATGGTTTTAAGCCTGATATAAATCTCGAAAAGCTTAGAGATGCAAATCTAGTTATTTTAAATTTTCCAAACAATCCTACTGCCTCAATGCTCACTCTTAGCGAGCTTGGAGAGTGGGTAAAGTTGGCACTTAAGTATGGCTTTGTTTTGTTAAATGATGAGTGCTATAGTGAGATTTATTGTGGTACTAAACCACCTTCTTTGCTTGAGGCGTCTCTACATGTAGGAAATAGTGAGTTTAAAAATGTGCTTGTAGTAAACTCAATCTCTAAAAGAAGCTCAGCTCCTGGGCTTCGTTCAGGCTTTATTGCTGGGGATGGTAAGATTTTAAAAGAGTATATGAAGTATAGAACCTATGTTGGAGCTGCAACTCCTCTGCCTTTGCAAAAAGCTTCAGCTGTGGCTTGGAGGGATGAGCTACATGTCGAAAAAACTAGAGAGGTGTATAGAAAAAACTTGGAGCTTGCGAGTGAGATTTTGGATATAGATAGGAGTGAGGCTACTTTTTATGTTTGGCTTGAGGTTGGTGATGAGCTGGCTTTTACAAAAGGGCTATATGAGAAGAAAAATATCAAAGTTCTCCCTGGTAGTTTTTTAGGACGAGATGGAATAGGAGGTGCTTATGTGAGGATAGCACTGGTTGAAAATAGTGAGAAAACTAAAGAGGCGTTAGTGCGCATAAGAGAGTATATAAAGGAAGCATCATGATAAAATCTATCCACTTTGTAGGTATTGGGGGGATTGGACTGTCTGGACTAGCAGGGTATCTAAAAAAAGAGGGTTACACCATAAGTGGTTCCGATATGAGAGAGACAAAGATAACGAAGTATTTAGTTAATGAAGGCATTGAGGTATCTATCCCTCATTCATCAAACAGTATAAAAAATCAAGATTTAGTCATATACTCTGCGGCCATAAAAGATGACAATATAGAGCTAGTAGAGGCTAGAAAGAAGGGTATTATAGCCCTATCTCGTAAAGAGGCTTTGAGCTTTATACTTAAAGATAAGAGGGTTTTTTCAGTTTGTGGAGCACATGGGAAGAGTACAACTAGTGCTATGCTTGCAAGCATGGTTGATGGTTCAGTCATAATTGGAGCTGAGAGCAAGCAGTTTGATACAAATATGCTCTATAAAAATAGCAACAATATCATCTTTGAAGCAGATGAGAGTGATGCTAGCTTCTTAAACTCCAATCCATATATCGCTATCGTAACAAATGCGGAGCCAGAGCACATGGAGTTTTACGACTATGATTATGATAGATTTTATGGTTCTTATAGGACATTTTTAAAGAGTGCGACCATAAGAGTTATAAATGCTGAAGATGAGTTTTTGTCTACTCTTAAAGAGATGGAGGCGATTCGTCTCTATCCTAGTTATGATGTAACAGAGTTAAAAACTTTTATAAAAAATGGTGAGCCTTTTACCTCTTTTGTGCTTAAAGAGCTAGGTTGTTTTGAGGTGTGGGGGATTGGTGAGCATATAGCCATAGATGCATCTCTAGCAATCTTAGCTAGCATAAATGAGATAGATTTAGAGAGTGTGCGTGAAAGAATAAAAAATTATAGAGGTATAAAGAAGAGATTTGATATACTAGCAAAAAAAGATGGATATGCACTCATAGATGACTATGGACATCATCCAACAGAGATAAAAGCGACTATAGATTCTGCTAAAATATATGCAAGTCTATTTGACTTAGATAGGATTACGGCAATTTGGCAACCACATAAATACTCAAGAACCATAGATAATCTTGATAGTTTTGTAGAGTGTTTTAGTGGAGTGGATGAGCTTATAATCATGCCTGTATGGAGTGCTGGTGAAGCCAAGAGGGATATAGATTTTAAAAACAGATTTAAAAGATATAATCCAAAATTTATAAAAAGCCTTCAAAGAGATGGGCACTTTGTAAATTTAGATACAAATGAGATGTTGAACTCTGGACTTGTTATCGGCTTTGGAGCTGGTGATATTACAAATCAATTAAGGGGAGCTTGATGCAGATTTTACTGTTTTTAATTTTTGTACTTTTAATTCTTATAGCTGTTGTTAGCAAAAAGAATTCGTTTTCAAAAAATCAAAAAATTATTGTTACTGTTGTTGCTACTATATTTGTTGTAGCAGTATATTTTTACGAGAGTAGTAGTGATGCTGACGCTCAAAAAAATAGAGATATGGTAAATGCTTTTAGGCAGGGGCAAACTCTTGTATGCAAAGGCTATGAAGTAGATAACACAAGATTTATATATGTTAGTGGAACTCAAACATTTATACCAAAGAAGAGTGAAGATGAGCTTAAGGGAGTAATACTAGAAGTTTCTACATGTAGAGTAGATTGATGGATAAAGTCCTCTCTCAGCTTGATTTAGAGGAGTATATTTTCTCTTATGAGAGCTATCTTGCGCGAAAAAAACCTCTCTTTCTAGAGGGGGATATCCATCTTCATCACAAGATGATTCGAGAGCTTTTTAACCATCAGACTATAAAGTCAACTCCTGAGCTTATAGATTTAGAATACTCAATAGCTGTACTTCAAAAACAAGGAGTCTTAACTCTTTTTCAAATATACTCTTTTGTGAAAATTATAGACTATTTTTCCTATTTGAAGAAAAATATTTTTGGTGATAATTTAGTTAAGTGGATGCACAGAGTTGTAATTCCTGAAAATCTTTTAGAGATTTGTAGTTTTTTTGATAATAAAGGGGAGTTAAAAAGCTCTATTGATGAAACCTTTGAGTCTATCTATAGGAGCCTACACCTTCTAAAGGAGGATATGGATATAGTCTTAAGACGAGCAATGAGTGGCGAGAAGATAGGCGGTTACTTGGTTGATAGACAGGTTCATCTTATCAGCGACCAAGAGGCACTTCTTCTTCGTGGTGGGTTTAATCACGCCATAAAAGGGAGCGTTATAGGGCGAAGTAGTGGGGGATTTTTCTATGTAGTTCCACAAAGCCTAACAAAACTAAAGCAAAAACAGAGTGATTTGCTTGCTAAAAAAGAGGAGTTAGTCTATAGCTACTGTAAATCTATCTCAACTACCTTTGCAAAAAATCTATTTTTTTTAAAGTTTATCAATAAGGAGTTTGATAGGTTTGATGCCTATCAAGCAAGGGTCAATTTTGCCAAAGATAGAGACATGGAGTTTATACTTCCTGTAAAAAGTAAAAATATAAAACTAGAGAGGTTTCTACATCCTGCTTTAAGCAATCCAAAGCCTATAAGTTTAAACTTCACAAAGCAAGTTTTGATGATAACAGGAGTAAATGCTGGCGGAAAAACTATGCTTTTAAAGTCTATTTTAAGCGCAGTTTTTCTATCAAAATATCTATTGCCAATGCATATAGATGCTCAAAAATCAATAATCGGCTCTTTTAAGGAGATATTTGCCATATTAGATGACCCTCAAAATGTAAAAAATGATATATCAACATTTGCAGGAAGAATGACAGAGTTTTCAAAACTTTTTTCTAAACACTCAGTTTTGGTTGGAGTTGATGAGATAGAGCTTGGAACTGACGCTGACGAGGCTGCAAGTCTGTTTAAGGTTGTTGTAGAGAAGCTTATAAAAAAAGAGATGAAGATAGTTATCACAACTCACCATAAGAGGCTGGCTTCACTGTTGGCAACCAATGAACAAGTAGAGCTTTTAGCAGCTTTGTTTGATGAAAAAAACCAAAAACCAACTTTCGGGTTTTTACAAGGCACTATTGGTAAAAGTTATGCGTTTGAAACAGCTTTGAGATATGGGATACCAGCAACTTTGATAAAAGAGGCAAAGGAAATTTATGGGGATGATAAAGAGAAGCTAAACGAGCTAATACAGAAAAATATAGACTTAGAGTTAAAGATGAGAGAGCGTTCAAGCATTCAAAATAGAGAGCTAGAAGAGATAAAAAGGCTAAAATCTAATTTAGAAGATGAGAGACAAAAATCTAAAGATGAGTTTGATTTGTTAAAATCAAAGATGAGTTTAGAGTATACAAAAGCGACAAAAGAGGCAAGAGAGGCTATCAAAACCAAAGACTCAAAAGAGGCACATCGCCACTTAAATAGGGCTCATGAGTATAAAAAAGCTACACATGTACCTCAAAAAATTCAACAAACTCCAGCACCATTAAAAGCTGGAGATAGTATAAAGTATGGTGGCTCTAGGGGAGTTTTAAAGAGTATAAAAAAAACTCAAGCAACAATAGAGTGTGATGGTATAACCTTAAGAGTGCCGTTAGATTCAATAAAAAGAGTTGGAAATGCTCTTAAAAAAAGTATAAAATCAAGGGTGATAATATCAAGAGCCAATGCTAATTCGACAGTAACTTTAGACCTTCACGGACAAAGAGGTGAGGAGGCAGTAGAAAACTTGGACAAGTTCATCTCAGACGCTTTGATAAATGGCTACGAAGAGCTACATATCTATCACGGTATCGGAACAGGAAAGTTAGCTTACGCTGTAAGGGAGTTTTTAAAAATCCACCCAAGTGTTGAGAGTTTTAGTGATGCCTTGCCAAATAGAGGTGGATTTGGGGCTACTGTTGTTAAACTGTAATCTTATTTTATGTATAATGACTATAGGGGTATCACTTTGAAAACAGATAATTTAATAGAGCTAAAACTAGAAAATCAGATTTTAAAAAATATGTTACATACTGATAGTGTAACAGGCTTGCCGAATATGCTTTTGTATGAAAAAGATATAAAAAAGACAGTAAATCCTATAGCTGTAGTAGTTGATATAGATGCTTTTAAAGAGATAAACGAGTACTATGGAAGAGAGATAGGAGACTTTGTTTTAAAAGCAGTAGCTCAAATAATTCAAACTTATGCAGATGTTAAAAACATGAAAACCTACAGGGTAGGTTCAGATGAGTTTTTGCTTCTTGGGTCGGGGGTTTTAGATATAGAGAAGTATGAGATGATAGCTCAAGAGATGGCTAAACTTCTTAAAGCAAATGAGATTTGCATACCAAGTCTTGATGATTATATAGTGATTGACTCAACTATAGGCTTCTGCTTAGAAGAGGACGATGTTCTAAATAAGGCGATAATGGCTTTAGACTACGCAAAAAAAACTCAAAAAGATTTTGCTTGTTATCTGCATACAATGCAAAGAAAAAGCAGGTACAAAGAGAGACAAAAATATGCTAGGCTAATCAAAGAGGCATTGGATTACGACAAAGTTATGCCATACTATCAGCCTATATTTGATAGAGTTGGAGATATATGTAAATATGAGGTACTTTCGCGTATTGAGAATATTAAAAGTGGAGTAATATCTCCTTATCTATTTTTGGGAGTATCTAAAAAAGTAAGGCTATATACTTCAATTGTGAAGAGGATTATCGATAAGAGTTTTAGCGAGATTTCAAAAACCAATAACTTGATATCTATAAACCTTTTAGCAAGAGATATGATGGATGGAGATATAAGTAACTATATCATAGAGAAGATAAAAGAGTATGGAATTGCAAAACAAGTTATAATTGAGATTTTGGAGGAGGAGAGTATAGAAAATCTACCAAGAGTGGAGAGCTTTATAGATAGAGTAAAATGGCTTGGAGTTAGAATTGCTATTGATGATTTTGGCACTGGCTACAGTAGTTTTTCTTATCTTATGAAATTGAAGCCAGACTACCTGAAGATAGATGGCTCAATCATCAAAAATATAGATAAAGATAAAGATGCCGAAGCTATAATAAGGGCTATTGTCTCTTTTGCAAAGGCTCTACATATAAAGACTATTGCGGAGTTTGTGTATTCAAAAGAGGTATATGAGAAGTGCTATGAATTAGGAGTTGATGAATTTCAAGGTTTCTATCTAGGAAAACCATTGCCAAACTTGATACACTACCCTCTCTCTAAAAGATATATAAAATGACAACAAAAGAGCTATTTTTTAAGCTTTTACGCTATAGGTCGATAACCCCAGATGATGGCGGTTCACTCTCTTTTATAGCTGATTACCTAAGCGAGTATAGGCATGCAGTTATAGATATTGAAGATACAAAGAATCTATTTATATACAAAAGATTTGGAGATGGACCTCATCTTAGTTTTGCTGGACATGTTGATGTTGTTCCTGCTGGAGAGGGCTGGAGTAGTAATCCTTTTGAGCCAGTTTTAAAAGATGGTAGGGTTTATGCAAGAGGAGCACAAGATATGAAGAGTGGAGTTTGTGCATTTGTGCAAGCTATGAAGCATACATGTGAGTTTAGCGGAACACTTTCGGCAATACTTACAAGTGATGAGGAGGGAGATGCTAAACACGGCACTATCGAGGTTTTAAAGTATCTCAAGAAGATAAACTCTCTTCCAGATTTTGTGATAGTAGCAGAGCCTACAAGCGAAAAAGAGTTTGGAGATGCTATAAAGATTGGAAGGCGAGGCTCAATCAATGGATATCTACATGTAAAGGGCAAACAAGGACATGCGGCATACCCTGAAAAATCAATAAACCCCATAAGTCAAATAGCACCTGTTTTGATAAAAATGGCTGCTCATAAGTTTGATGAGGGTGATGAGGACTTTGCTCCAAGCGAGTTAGTTGTTACAGATATTAGAGCAGGCATGGAGGTGACTAATGTAACTCCAGATGAGCTTAATATGATGTTCAATGTAAGAAACTCAACCAAAACAACGAGAGATGATGTACAAAAATTTGTTGAAAATATTTGTGAGGGGCTAGAGTATAGCTTGAAACTTACTCAAGGAAGTTTTCCTTTTGTTACTCGTAGAGATAGTACTATCGTAGAGGCGGTGCAAAGTGCAGTTGAGAGGGTTGTGGGCATAAGAGCAAAACTCTCAACAGCGGGTGGAACAAGCGATGCTAGGTTTATCTCTTCATTTGGTATAGAGTGTGTTGAGCTTGGAGTTGTAAATGATACAATCCATGCAGTAGATGAGAGATGTGGCATGGATGAGGTTGAGAGACTTGAGCAAGTTTTTCTACATGTGATAGATAATTTGGATTTAACAAAGGATGAAGATGAATTTTATTAGTACAAATAGAGCTCCAGCAGCGATAGGGCCATACTCACAGGCGGTAAATATAGGAGATTTGATATATACTTCAGGGCAAATTCCCCTTAATTCTGATGGTATATTGGTAGAGGGTGATATAGCGACACAGACAAGACAAGTGTTGACCAATCTTAGTGAGGTTCTCAAGGAGGGCGGAAGTGCTCTAGATAGAGTAGTGAAGACAACAATTTTTTTAGCAGATATGGATGACTTTGTAGAGGTAAACAAGGTTTATGCAGAGTTTTTTGGAACACATAAACCAGCTAGAAGTACAGTTGCAGTAAAAACACTACCATTAAAAGTAGCCATAGAAATAGAAGCGATTGCTGTTAAGTAATAGCAAATTTTTATAATAATTATTGTATAATCGCAACTTTAACCCAAATTATGCTTAAGGATGCGTCGCATGGCAAACAGACATTATGAAGTAGTTGTAGTTGGTGGAGGGATTTCTGGTGCCGCTCTTTTTTATGAATTGGCAAAATATACCGACATAAAGAGCGTAGCTCTGTTAGAGAAGTATGATTGTCTCTCGGAGCTGAATACAAAAGGAACTAGTAACTCTCAGACTATTCATTGGGGCGATATTGAGACAAACTATACTGTTCAAAAGGCTAAAATCGTAAAAAGAACTGCAAAGATGATTGAGAATTATTGTTTGCAGTATGGCTATGAAGAAAAATTTATGTTTGCCCATCAAAAAATGGCAATTGGTGTAGGTGATGAAGAGGTTACCTATATGAAAAAGAGGTATGAAGATTTTAAGGAACTTTTTCCATACTTGGAAATTTTTGATAAAGAGAAGTTAAAAGAGATAGAGCCAAAACTTATCTTTGATGAAAACGGCAATGAGAGACCAGAGAGCATAGTTGGAGTGGGTGTGCAAAGTGGCGAGTATAGTACAGTAGATTTTGCTCAAATGGCAGATACTCTTATTGAAAACGCAAATAAGATTGAGGATACCGTAACTGATCTATTTTTAAACTCAAAAGTAGTAGATATAAAGCAACTTGGTAAAACTCATGTAATCAAGACAGTAAAAGATACCTTTACTGCTGACTTTGTTGTGGTAAATGCAGGAGCTCATTCGCTCTACCTTGCTCATCGTATGGGGCATGGAACTAACTATGCATGTCTTCCAATTGCTGGAAGTTTTTATATGACAAATAAAAAAATCTTAAATGGTAAAGTATATATGGTTCAACATCCAAAACTACCTTTTGCCGCACTACATGGAGACCCAGATATTTTAGCAGATGGCTTTACAAGGTTTGGTCCAACTGCACTTGTTCTTCCAAAGCTAGAGCGATACCATGGAAACTCGACAATTATAGATTTTGTAAAAACCTTAAGATTTGACTTTAGTATTGCAAAGATTTTTTGGGACCTTTTTACTGATAGAGATATAAGAAATTATGTTTTGAGAAATTTTATGTTTGAAGTACCTTTTATAAACAAAAAACTATTTATAAAAGATGCAAGAAAGATTGTCCCTTCTCTTCAGCTTGATGAGATAGAGTATGCTAAAAATTTTGGTGGTGTTCGTCCGCAAGTGCTCGATAAGAAAAATAGAAAGCTTATGTTGGGTGAGGCTAGCGTAAATCCTGGCACTGGAATCATCTTCAATATGACCCCAAGTCCAGGAGCAACGAGTTGTTTGGGAAATGCACAGAGAGATGTAATGCTTGTTTGTGAGCATCTAGGAAAAACATTTGATCAAGAGAGGTTTGATAAAGATTTGGTTGATTGATACTATCTTACAAGCTTAGAAATCTCTTTAAATGCACTATTTTTTGCAGTAGAGCATAGCTCAAAAAGCAGTGATTCGTAGGTGGTAGGTATGGCTCCTGCTTGTATCATTCTATCTATCGCTACTCTTTTATTGTTTGAGTTTCTTGAGTCTATGCAATCCGTAACTATCACTGGTGTAAAACTAGCCTCTAGCAGGTCAAGCACACTTTGAAGTACACACACATGAGCCTCTATGCCAAAAACTATAACGAATTCTCGATTTTTCTCTTTGATAGCGTTCATTGTAGCTTCTGTTTGGCAACAACTAAAGGTTACTTTTTCATAAGCATGCTCATCTTTTAGAAGCTCTTTTATAGGAGCTATTGTGCCTCCTATCCCTTTTGGGTACTGCTCATTTAATACAAATGGAATATCTAGGAGTTTAAGACCTTTTATAAGAGTTATGCTATTTTTTAAAAGAGCTTCACTATTATTGATATGAGGATATAGTCTCTCTTGAATATCAACTACTAAAGTTTGGGTTTTGTTCGGGTCTATACGCATAAAGTTATCCTTTTTTTAAACTTTAACATAATTTTGATATAATCTTGTAATAATTAAGAAGTATAATAGGAAAAATAGAAGGAGTGCTACTATGCGTAAAAAAACAAAAATTTTAGCAACAGTTGGACCAGCAAGTGATAGTTTAGAGGTTTTAGAGAGACTGATAAGAGCAGGGGTGAATGTGTTTCGCCTTAACTTTAGTCACGGAACCCATGAGTACCATACACAGATAATAAAAAATATAAGAGAAGCTTCGAGTAGTGTCAATATAAAAGTAGGTATTTTGCAAGATATTTGTGGACCAAAAGTGAGAGTAGGGGAGCTTGAATCTGATTTTTCACTTAAAAAAGGGGATAAAATTATCTTTACCAAAGAGAGAGTTATAGGTAAAAAGATAGATGAGCACAGTTATAAAGTCTGCATTAACCAGCCAAATATTCTTGATATGATAAAAGATGGTGAGCATATCTACATGTGTGATGGCTCAATCCATGCAAAAGTTATTGGTACTAATGGAGATTTAGTAGCACGAATAGAGAATGATGGAAAGCTATTTTCAAACAAGGGAGTAAACTTTCCAAATACAGTTATAAACATAGGGGTCATTACTCCAAAAGATGAAAAAGATTTGCTTTGGGGTGTTCAGCAAGAGGTTGATTTTGTAGCTATCTCTTTTGTTCAAAATGCTAGTGATGTTCTTCGTGCAAGAGCTATTTTAGACGGACATGGTTCAAAAGCTCAAATTTTTTCTAAAATTGAGAAGTTTGATGCAGTTGAAAATTTAAAAGAGATTTTAGAAGCTAGTGATGGTGTTATGATTGCAAGAGGGGATTTGGGTATTGAGGTTCCATACTCTAAAGTACCATCAATCCAAAAAAAGATAATAAAAATGGCGAATAATGCCTCAAAGCCAGTTATCACTGCAACTCAAATGTTACTATCAATGACAGGACAAGACATGGCGACAAGAGCGGAGATAAGCGATGTTGCAAATGCTGTTTTAGATGGAACAGATGCAGTTATGCTTAGTGAAGAGAGTGCCATAGGAGTAAATCCAGTCAATGTGGTAGAGGTTATGAGCAATACAATACTTGAAGCCGAGAAGATATACTCACACAACAAGTTTGGAAAGTTTGACTTTTTAGATGATACTGACATCATAACAGCATCTGTTGCAAAGCTGGCTAAAAATTTAAAAGTAAAAGCGATTCTCTCTCTTACAAGTTCAGGAAAGAGTGCAAAAAAACTAGCTCGCTATAGGATAAAGAGCGATATCTATGCTATTACTCATAGTGAGAGAGTTGCAAGGTCACTTACTATGGTTTGGGGCGTCTATCCTATAATGAATATAGAGTTAAGCAGTTCGGAAGAGATGTTAGGAAGCACACTACAACAAGGTCATGCAAAGGGCTTCATAGATAAAAACAGAACATATATAGTCACAGCAGGCTATCCAGCAGGTATTGAAGGAAGTACTAACTTTTTGCATATTTTGAAAAAAGAGCAGATTGAGTATTATCTAAAACTATAGCTTTATGATAAAAGTTATTTGGTTCGCTTTTTTGTTGTAGTAGATTCCTAGAGTTGAATTCCTGCTCATAAAAATACCTCTTTGGTTGAAGCTTTTATTTAGTCCAAAAACGGTCATGAGGCTGGTGGTGTCAAAGCCATCTCCCTCATCTTTGATTTTTACTAAGAGACAGTTTTTACAATTATAGATCTCTATTAAAATTTTTTTATCACATGTAAGCTCTCTTTGTGCTAAATACTCAAAATACTCATCATTCTCAATAAGGGTATGCTTCTGCCTCGCATCAATTCCAAGACTACCGTGTTCATAAGCATTCATAAGCAGCTCCATAAAAGCTAAACTACTCCTAGTTTGTATATTTTCATCATCCGTTTTTTGAGCAACTATATCTTCGAACCATTCGTTTGCTGTTTGTGTCTCTTTTAACCTTGCCTCTATCTCTAGTACATGTATTGGCTTTTTAAGAGATATGTGATTTAGGAGAATAAATGTCATATCATCCTCTGGCTCTGCAATTTTGCTCATTATTTTTTTTCTAAACTCCTCTCTTGTGGCCGAGTGCTTAAAGTCCTCTTTGATATATTTTGAATAGGTGTCATCCTCATTTTTAAGAGTGTTTTCAACCAAACCATCACTATATATAAGTAGTTTTTTTATCCTTTTATAAGAGTATTGATCTACTTTAAAGCTCTTTGTGTAACAACTAATAGGCGGATTATTTGATTTTAAAGATTTAATTTTTCCATTAAAATTCAATAAAAGTATAGGTGGCATAGAGAAAAGGGCATACTCAAGTGTCTTATTTGCACTATCCACAAGCAGGAGCGATACTGAGAGTATTTCATCTTCTAGGAGTGTTTTTTTGATATGTTTTATCGTTTTACCAATACTATCGTTTAAGCAAAAATCTACCCCACCCTCTAAGCTAGAATCTATAATATCATTCATATATATTACTGTTATCATAGCACTTATAGATGCAGAAAATCCTTTCCCCATGCCATCAGCGATAAATAGTAGAGTTCTGCTTTCATCAATCTCTCTTGCAGAGTAGGTATCTCCACTTATAACATCTTTTGCACGATATAAGAAATCAATTATTGTGATTGAGTTTGGTCTCTCTTTTAGCTGTTTGTAGTAGTAGTCATTTCTAATTATTTTAAGTAATTTTTGCCACGATAAGTTCTCTTGAAAACTACAATAACTTATCTTCTGCTTAAATGCACCAATCTCTTTTTCTTGTTTTTCTAGAATATACTTATTTTCTAAGAGTTGTTTAGCTACACTCTCAACAACATCAAGCAAGTCTATTGCTTTAAATGGTTTTTTTATAAAACTATCAATTTTTAGTCGCAATATTTCCGATAAAGAGTCAGTTTGCTCAAAAGATGAGACGAGAATAATAGATATATTCCTATCTTTTTCTCTGATATTTTTTACCATTTCTAAACCGCTCATACCTGAAAATTTTTGGGCTGTTATGATGACATCAACTTTTTTATTTTCACATATCACTAGCCCATCTTCCGCATTTCTAGCAAACAAAACCTCATTAAAAACCTCATTAAAAAGTTTACCATAAGTCACTGTTGTTGTGGTATATTTTTCTACACACAGGAGTGTTAATGTGCCTAAAAACTTTTTAAGCACTATCTGATCTTTTTTCATTTATACCTTAAACTCCTTAAGCAGACTCTCCAAAGAGTGTGCATTTTGAGATAGTATGCTTGAAGTTTCACTTATCTTAGTACCTAAGTTTTCATTTTTATCTGAATTATCTACTATTATAGTTATCACCTCCATAAGCTTTTTTGTTTTTGTTGCAATATAGGTCGCTTTTTGCATTACAATTGCAGACTTAACACTTGTTGAGTTGAGGCTATTCTTTGTATTGACTACATTGTTTATCAGCTCAACTGATAGTTTTGAGGTCTCTTGCATATCAGATGAAGTGAGTTTGGTCTGCTCTGCCATGTTGTTTATATTTTGGTTTATTACATTTACACTTACACTTATCTCATCAAGAGACTTTTGAGTTCTCTCAGCTAGTTTTCTAACCTCATCTGCAACAACTGCAAATCCTCTTCCATGCTCTCCTGCCC
>CAZXOZ010000037.1:0-13709 GCA_964642805.1 uncultured Sulfurospirillum sp.
CTTCTGGAATTATAATTGCATCAAGCTCATCAATAAAACTCTCCATATACTCTATATTGAACTTTGCTAAACTCTCCACACTATCAAAATCACCAGTAAAGTAAGATGGTGCCCCACAACACTTTTGCTGCTTTATCAAGTAGGCATCTATCTCTAAGACTTTTAGTATCTCTAAGAGTGATCTACCAATATCTGTGTACATGTAGTTGGCTAAACAGCCTATGAAAATTCCTATTTTTCCCTTTCCTCCATTTTTAATCACATTTGGATGAGAGTTTAAAAAGCTTCTTTTTTTTAAACTCGGAAAAAGTCTATCATATTTAATGAGTGGAAAATTACGCAAAAACATTGAGCTTCTTTTGTTATCTTTTTTAAATGCACAACTCTGAAAAACAAAACCAAACTTCGCCACTATATCCATAATACCACGATTACGAAGTAGGAAAAATGCTAGCTTTTTATACCAAGCTAAACCATATTTTTTTCGTATGTCATTTCTTACTTGCTCTATGAGCATGTCTACTGGCAGGTCATTTGGGCATATATCTACACAATTCGTACATAAAAAACAGCTCTCAAAAATACTCTTAAGGTTCTCGTCTAGCTCTATATGACCTTTTTTATAGGCCCCTAAAAGCTCCAAAAATCCACGAGGTGTTGTTGCTTCATCGCTATTTATATTATATATTGTACATGTTGGTATACACTTTCCACACTTTATACAATCATCGCTAATCTTATCAAAATCAAAAGCTACACCAGACACTACACTGTCTTTGAGAATCTGCGTTTTTCTTCAGGAGTTTTTTGAAGATATGCATCAAACGGCATAACTATATTTCTAATTAACAGTGTTCCTGTAGTATTGACTAAAATTTTATCACTGTAGACTTGTAACAGTTTCTCGTCCTCAAAAACTTTTAATCCCTCTAGTGCATCTGCAAAATAGTCTCTAAAAACGATATCGAACTCTCTCTCTATGTTTGATATATTTAACTTAAAGTTACTCATCATCTCCATAATTACCGCTTTTCTTAAAATATCATCATCACTCAAAACAACTCCTCTGTGAACCGGAAGATGCCCCTCATCCAAAAGTCTCTCATACTCCTTCATCTCTTTTACATTTTGTACATAGTGGTGAACTCCATCACCTATGCTTGTAAGTCCAACACCTACTAAATCAGACCCGCCCTTTGTCGTGTATCCTTGAAAGTTTCTATGAAGCTCTCCCTTGTCTATCGCCAAAAAAAGCTCATCATCCGGCTTTGCAAAGTGATCCATGCCTATCATCTTAAGTCCATTTGAAGTTAGATAATCAATGGTATGCTTTAGGATTGTTAGCTTTTGACTTGGGTGTGGAAGAGTTGTCTCATCTATCTTTCTCATAGTCTTCTTCATCCACGGCACATGTGCATAATTGAAAACAGCAAATCTATCGGTATCAAGCTTTAGTGCCATCTCTAAAGTTTTTTTAAAGGTCTCATCAGTCTGAAACGGTAGTCCATAAATCAAATCCATATTGACTGATTTTATTCCCGCTTTTCTCACCATCTTTACAGCACTGTCGGTCACTTCAAAAGGCTGAATTCTATGAATACTTTTTTGTACTTTTTCATCAAAATCTTGCACGCCAAAGCTGACACGATTAAAACCACCTGCAACTAGTACATCAGTCTGCTCTTGAGTTAAAAATCTAGGGTCTATCTCACAGCTTATCTCAGCTTTACTATTGAAATTCTTAAAGTATCTTCTTATTAGTTTTATAATCTTCTCTAGCTGTTTAGCATTAAAAAATGTAGGAGTTCCTCCGCCAAAGTGAAGTTGCAAAACCTCTCTTGAGGTATCTAAGTACCTTGAGAGTATCTCTAGCTCCTTCTCAAGATAGCCGATATAACGCTCTTTTTTCTCCTCCTTGGAGGTAAAAATAACATTACAGCCACAGAAGTAACAGGAGCTTCTACAAAATGGGAGATGAAAATACAAAGATAGTTTTCTGCTTTTATCTTGTTTTTTTAGTATCTCTATATATGTCTGTTCTGTAAAACTCTCACTAAACTCTGGTGCTGTTGGGTAGCTAGTATACCTAGGGCCTGGCTTTGAGTACTTGGTATATTTTTCAAAATCTAAATCAACCTCTGTACTGCTCATCAATCTTCCTGTCTCGGAACTACATGTAAATCTTGCAAGTCAATAAAAAGATTTGGATGCTCTAGTTTAATCCTATAGACCAAGTGTTCTAAGTCCACACTTATAACTTTTGCCTCTTTATTCTCATTTTTAGCCATTCTTTTTATCTCATCCATAGCAATTGCCCAAACATCTTGAAAATCTATAGGTATATTTTGCCAAATACTCTTTTCAAGTTTTAAATTGAAATTCTCCTCTTGAGATACCTTGAAGTTATCTATAATTTTATTTATTGACTCCATAGATATCATAGTATGAAGTTTTTTATCCTCATCAACTACAAACCAAGGCTCACCTGCACTCCAACTTCCACTCTCTAAAATTAGTTTTTTTACATTAGGGTTATCAGTTTTTTGAATCTCAACTACTGTTTTATTCTCATCTAAGCCCACATTTTTTGCTATATTTTTTATCAACTCAAGTAGAGTTTGCTGTGCAGAGTTATTCATCCTGTCTCCTTTGCATATCGAGCCAAACCATCAAACCTTTTTGTACATGTAGCCTGTTTTCAGCCTCATCAAAGATAGTTTCGCTGTACTTCTCAAATGTACCATCATCAACTTCATATCCTCGATAAGCGGGTAAACAGTGTAGAAAAATTGCACCATCTTTTGCAAAGCTCATCATAGTTTTGTCTACCATATAGCCCCTAAAATCATCGATTTTTTTCTCTTTTTCATCCTCTTGACCCATAGATATCCATGTATCTGTTGCAACAACATCACACCCTTTTACTGCCTCTCTTGGACAATAATAGTATCTAATTATCCCACCACTTTTTTTACACAACTGCTTTGCATCATCTACCACCTCTTTAAGTGGCTCATAGCCCTCTGGAGTCGCAACTCTAAGCTCAAATCCAAGTTTGGCTGCTAACATCATCCATGAGTGTGCCATATTGTTTCCATCACCTAGATAGGTAACTACTGGATTTATATTCTTTCCATACTCTATCATGGTAAGATAGTCTGCCAAAAGTTGCACAGGATGGTACTTATCCGTCAATCCGTTTATGACAGGCACTTTAGAGTGGTTAGCAAACTCATCTAGGCTATCTTGTGAAAAGGTGCGAATCATCACCATATCAACCATGCGACTTATCACTCTTGCAGAGTCTTTCATAGGCTCTCCTCTACCAAGCTGTAGGTCATTTGAGGATAAAAATAGACCTTGACCGCCTAGTTGATGAATACCTACTTCAAAACTAACTCTTGTTCGTGTGCTACTTTTCTCAAAGAGCATACCTAGTGACTGTTGCTTTAAGTATGGAGGATAGTTTTTCGCTTTTGCCTCTTTTTTTATCTTAATTGCAAGCTCAATTATCTCTAAAATTTCCTCTTTGGTTAAATCATATAGTGACAAAAAATGTCGCATTATCTCTCCTTACTTAAAATCTCTGCTACCTCTTTTGCATGGTAGCTTATAATTATATCCGCTCCTGCTCGCTTAAATGCAATCATAGTCTCCATCAAAACTCTATCATAATCAATAACTCCTGCTGCCGCTTTTAACATCGCATACTCTCCGCTTACATTGTAGAGTGCCATTGGTACTGAAGTTGCATCTTTTATCTCTCTAACTATATCAAGATAGGCGAGTGCTGGCTTAACCATGAGTATATCGGCTCCTTGAAGCTCATCTTCAATACTCCTTGCTATCGCCTCTCTTTTATTTGCTGGATCCATCTGGTAGCCTTTTCTATCCCCACTACTAGGAGCAGACTCAGCCACATCACGAAACGGTCCATAATACGCACTAGCAAACTTTGTAGAGTAGCTCATGATGGGAAGATTTGCATACCCCTCAAAATCAAGCCCCTCTCTTAAGGTCTCTACTGTTCCATCCATCATGCCACTTGGTGCTATCATATCCACACCACTTTTTGCATGTATAATAGCCTGCTTTACCAATATCTCTAAAGTTGTGTCATTATCCACACTCTGTCCGTCTAGTATACCACAGTGTCCGTGGTCTGTAAATTCACAAAAACAGAGGTCTGAAACTACAAGCATATCTGGAAACTCTTTTTTTATAGCCTTTAGAGTAGTTGCAATTATGCCATGCTCACAAAGAGCATCACTACCTACGCTATCTTTAACTTCAGGAATTCCAAAGATGATAATAGAGTTTAAACCCAACTTTTGCAACTCTTTACACTCTTTTAAAATTTCATCTATACTCATCTGAAAAACACCAGGCATTGAGCCTATCTCTTTTTTTATTCTCTCTCCACTTTTTACAAACAGCGGATAGATAAAATCCTCTACATGTAGGGTCGTCTCTCTTACAAGGTTTCTTAAATTTTCATTGGCTCTTAATCTTCTGAATCTTTTAAACATCTTTTTCTCCCTATAAGGATATAATAAGAGAAAATATTTTACCATAATATTGTAAATACCTCCTCTAAACGAGTTTAGTAAAAAGGAAAAAGTTAAATGAAAGTCAAGATTTCAAATATCGCAAAACTTCCCACAAAATTTGGGGAGTTCAAAATACAAACTTTTGCAGAAGGAATAAAAGAGCATTTAGTTATTTTTAGAGAGCCTTTGGTTGATGCTCCTTTAGTGAGAGTTCATAGCGAATGCTTGACAGGAGATGCCATTGGAAGCTTGAAGTGCGACTGTAGAGACCAGCTCGAATATGCTCTTAAAGCCATAGGAGAGAAGAGTGGTATGGTTATCTATCTTCGTCAAGAGGGAAGAAACATAGGACTTCTAAACAAGATAAATGCTTATGCCTTGCAAGACAGAGGACTCGATACAGTTTCTGCAAATCATCAGTTAGGCTTTGAGACAGACGAGAGAAGCTATGAGGCTGTAGAGTTTATACTAGAGCATTTTGGTATAAACAAGATAAAGCTTTTAACAAATAATCCTAAAAAACTAGAGTCATTGGGTAAAATAGAGATAGTCGAACGACTCCCTATCATTATTAAGGCAAATAGGCACAATAAGAACTATCTCAAAATTAAGAAAGAGCAGTTAGGGCACCTTCTATAGGAATTTCGTTGTTGAAGTAGATGTTATGGTTGATTGATATCTCTTTGCTCATTTTTGAAAAAAGATGCTTATTTGCAAGTAGTGATCCTGTCACAACAACAGCTGTTATATCCATCGTATTTTTAATCTCGTCTAGTTCATTTCCAATAAACTCAAGAAAGCTCTCTATAATTCCATAGCTCATCATAAGAGGATCAACTCCTGCAAGACGAAAGCTCATAGCAGTTCTGATTGTCATCAAGGGATCAAGAAAGACTTTTCCATCAATATTGAGTAGCTTATAGTCAATCCTAGGACCTTTTTCTCCTAAAAATGACATTGCATTTGCCTCCAATACTTTAGCTGCACCGACTGGGTCTTGCGTTTGGGCATAATCAAGAACAATAGCTACAACTCCCCATAGTCTAAAGATGTTGAACTCCTTCTTATTGAACACTATCTTAGATATCTTAGCAAAATGCTTTGGGAATTTCTTTTTATAGTTCGCAACTATCCTTACTCCTGTCTCGTCAGTATCAATAATCCTGTCAAATACCTCTTCTATGGATAAAAATTCAAAATTCAATGAAAGATACTCAATAACTCCATACCTGCTACCATAAATCAATATGCTATTTTCATGCTCTTTACTAAGACTTATCCCCGCAATACTATCGTCTTTAAGGCGGTGCTCTTTTATCACACTAGATAGAGAGTCTATACTAAAGTTGACCCTCTTTGTCTCTTCTAGAAATTCTGGCAGACCTTTTGTACCAGAAACGATAGTAACATCTTTTTCTGAGGCAACAACCTCTATAGGTTCTAGTGTCTCTTTGTAGTTAACCAACAGTAGCTTCTGCTGTGCTAAAATCTCTTGTTTTGTTACAAATATCGCATCAACATCTATCTTGTGTAGCTCCTCCATAAGCAAAGAAAGAACAAAGTCATCAGGAAGTTTAAAGCGGATTAGATCTGCTTCAACTCCCTCATAATCCATAGTAAACTTCATCTTCTTTTTCAATTTAATTAGGGGTTTCTCAAAAGAGCCTAGAGTTGTAATTTCGTGCTTTTCAACATTTGCATACCTCTGTACAGTTGCTAAGTCATAAGTTATGATGTCAAACTCTACATCATTACAAACCTCATTTGGCACTCCTGTAAAATACTTCCCATAAAAAGTGTTGAACTCTACAATCTTACCACTCTTAATATCTTTTGCTGTTTTTTCAAACTCACTTTTATAGCTTCGTCGTTCGCCCTTTGTATCATAACCACAGGCTTCACACTCTGTAAAAATATCATAATAGCTCTTACTTTTACTATCCTTAACACTGTTGAGACATGTAGGACAAAATGGGAGTGGATACTTATGTTTTGGTGCGGGTAAAAACCCTGTATCAGGCATTTTTTCTACCATTTGAGCATCACTTTTGTATAGAAATATAGAGTGAGGCAAGGAGATCGAAAGAGTTGTTGCAAACTCCTCTAGCACTTTAGCATCATCCGCTTCAACATAAAACTTAAGCTCGAAGTGGTTTTTATATATCTTTCCTGATAGGCTGTGTTTGTTTAAAACTTGCAAAAAGACTCTCTCGTAGACTAAAGATGAAGAGCGATAATCAAAGCTAAACTCCAATATCATACTCAACCCCTCTAGTGTAGGTCTCGCCTGAAACATCAGTAATCTTTAGCTCACTCTTCACTACTGCCTCAATGCCTAGTGACTTTAAATAATCAACTATCACTCTCTCCATCGTTAAGCTTGCTCTTATCACCTCTTGTGTCATAGTAAATGTACTATCCTCTCCAATTACGAAAGGGATAACACCTACAATCTTTACAGGAGGCAGATCACCCATTAGCTCTATCATCTGTAGAGTTTGAAGCATCTCAACCTCATGAGCACTGCCATTCCATTTGATATATTCGGGCATATCAGTAAACTCAAAAGAGTATACCTCACCAATCTTAGCATCATCAACCTTAACGCAATCAACAAGAATAACTCTATCATACTGCGTAATTATTGTGATAAGCCTCTGAGCTAGTGTACCGCCATCCAAAACATCAACACTGTGCTTATCTGAAATGAAGTCATATTTACTATCTATAAGGTTTACCAAATGTGGACCAACTCCCTCATCTCCAAACAGTATGTTACCAATACCCAATATCAAAATTTTCAAACTCTACCCTAACTAGTGTTTTTTATGCCATTTTTGCCCAGAGAATATAGCATCCATCGCACCCTCTTTCCCAAATACAGCATTAAATATCGCCATATACACATGTCCAAAAACAAATAAAATTACCCCCCACATAGCAATTCTATGAATCTGTCTTACATTTGCAAGCCCACCCATCCAAACCTCAACCTCTCTCATAGGAGCATAAATCAGTGCAGCAAACCCATCATGATAGACATGTACATAGAGTATAAGCCCCGTAAGAATAAGTACAAACATCATAACATAAAAACCAGCATACGCCATAAACTGTAACGGATTATATACCCCTTTAAGAGCAGGATGTTTTGAGATAAGCATATAGTACCCTATCTGCCTAATCCAAACCATAGGATTAAGTAGATCTTTAACAGCATCTCTCTCCATCTTGTGCTTCTTTCCAAAAAGAAAAAGATAGCTCTTCCAAATAATAACCAATATAAGTATAAAAGCAAAGAAAAGGTGCCAAAATCTAAATAGTGCATACATAAAATTATCTGGCTTATCACTAGGTATTGGCGATATAAACGGATCTCCTATATAAAACCCCGTTATCACCAAAGCCACTATAGAAAAAGCTCTTATCCAGTGTTGCCATCTATAGGCGGGGCTAAACTCCATCTCTCGTACAATTTCAAAATCTTCTTCTTTAGTCTCGCAAGAAGCATCTTCTTGAACTTTTTCCATAATTAACTCCTTATGTACTACACGATTCACTATAGAGTGGATCTACTTTGTACTCACCTAATTTATTGCCTTTTGTATCCATAACTTGTACAGCACAAGCTATACATGGGTCATAAGAGTGAATAATTCTTATAATCTCCAAAGGTTGTGTAAGATTTACTATTTTAAGTCCAATCAGATCAGCTTCATAAGGACCTCTTTGACCTGATGCATCTATGGGTCCAGCATTCCATGTTGAGGGAACTACTGCTTGATAGTTTTTAACCACACCATTTTTTATCCTAACCCAATGAGAGAGCATTCCTCTTGGAACATCGCCTATACCTACACCCTTATACTCCTTATCGTTATCTATAGAGTAAGTAGTGTATGTCTCTTGATCAACTTTTGTATTCTCTACTAAATTAAAAAATGTTGTTAATCCATGATCAGCGATAAGTTTTGCCTGCAACATTCTTCCTGCTGTTCTTCCTAGTGTAGTAAAAAGTGCAGCTGCAGGTATCCCTGTAGTTTTTAAAAAATCATTAACAACTTTTACAACTCTCTCATTGCCTTTAGCATAGCTCACTAGGATTTGTGCAAGAGGTCCAACCTCCATAGGTTTACCGTCATATCTTGGAGATTTAATCCAACTATATTTGCCTTTAGGGTCAATATTCATAGAGTGAATTTTATCCCCATCAGGACCAATACTATAGCCATCTACAAAACCAGTATAATTACCCTCTGTTTTACCGTCATACGGGTGAAGTGCCTCATCATCCTTATACCAAGAGTGTGTCGCCTCTTCTGTAATCTTATCAAGATCTACATCAAATACTTTTGACAAATCGCCATCTAAGATATACCCACTATCAAACATATAATCTCTTCTACCAAGCATCATGCTCTCAAATGAGATAAAGTTTTTAACCCCCATAGGCTTCATGACTGACGGCTCTGTTTTATACATCTCAGCCGCCATAACTATATCTGCATAGTAAGCATTGTTAACAAAATTTGCAATTTGCTTAAACTTTACCAT
The DNA here is from genome assembly GCA_964642805.1 of uncultured Sulfurospirillum sp. Lineage (GTDB taxonomy): Bacteria > Campylobacterota > Campylobacteria > Campylobacterales > Sulfurospirillaceae > Sulfurospirillum_A. Next base: position 9,105 of record CAZXOZ010000037.1, read on the forward strand.
AAATTCGCCCATGCGAGCTGGATCAAGCATATCCATGACGCAAGTTACGCCACCTACAACTAAGCTTTGTGGATGTGGATTTTTACCACCAAATATCGCCTGCATCTGTGCAATCAGCCTTTGAATTTCCAGTGCTTTAAGATAGTGAGAGAGTCCTATTAGATTTTGTTCAGGTGTCAATCGATATGTCTCATGTCCCCAATACGCATTAGCAAATGGTCCAAGTCCTTGAGGATGCTCAGCAAACTTAGCAAGCTTTCTTTGAACTCTTCTTAAATCATTCTCTCCTGTTGCTATAGGGTTATGAGCATACTTCAATGCTACTTTGCTCGCCTTAGCAGGGTCTGCACTAAGTGCTGAGATAACATCTATCCAATCCACGCCGTGAAGATGATAAAAGTGAACTACATGGTCATGTAAAAATAGTGCTTGATCCATAAGTGATCTTATCAGTTCAGCATTATAAGGGATTTTGATTCCTAAAGCATCCTCCATGGCCATCGTACTTTTTAAGTAGTGAGAGTAGGTACAGACCCCACAAATTCTCTGCATAAGAAGTGGTACATTTCTAGGGTCTCTACCTTTTGCAATCACCTCTAAGCCTCTCCATAGTGTTGATGAAGAGAATGCATTTTGAATGACATTGTTGTCATCAACTATAACCTCTATTCTTAAATGCCCCTCAATCCTAGTTACTGGATCTACTATTACTCTTTTTGACATGTCTATTATCCTCTACTTCTTATTCTTTTGGTGGTTTTATTGCTGAAATGGCCGCATGTGCAGCAAGACCAATGGCAGTTAAGGTCAATAATGCTATGCCTATTTTATCGGCAGTTGCATCAGCCCCAAGTCCACCAAATACAGTATGATATAGCCTATCTTTAAGTGGCTCATTCACCGTACCCATAGTGTCCCAAAAATTTGGCTCAGAACACCCAATACAGCCAAATCCAGCCTGAATAGGCCATGAGGTGCCTTGGTTAAATTTCTGTTTTGCACAGTTGTTAAATGTATATGGTCCTTTGCAACCTACTTTGTAAAGACACCAGCCATCTTTTGCACCATCATCACCAAACTCTTCTACAAACTCACCCGCATCAAAACGCCCTCTTCTCTCACAAAGGTCATGAATTCTAAGCCTATATGCCCACTTTGGTCTATCAAAAACATCAAGTGCAGGAAGTGTTCCATAAAGAAGATAGTGAAGAAGTGTTCCGACTATATTTTTTTCACCTGGAGGACAGCCTGGTACATTTATAATATGTCTCTTTGTTACTTTACTTAGAGGAACTGTATCTGTTGGGTTAGGAGCTGCTGCTTGAACACCTCCAAAGGCGGAACAGGTTCCAATTGAAAAAATAGCAGCTGCGTCTTTTGAAGCATCAATTGCAATATCCTTGCCTGTTTTACCATGCCCTCCTATGGTCAAATACAGACCATCTCTTCCAGCAGGGATGCCGCCCTCAACCATAAGGATATATCTACCTTTATACCTATGCATTGCATTTTCAAGATTTTGCTCTGCTTGCCAACCAACTGCGGCCATAAGCGTTTCGTGGTACTCTAAAGAGATATAATCAAAAATAAGGCTATCAATAGTTGGGTTTGCACTACGAAGTAGTGCCTCACTACAGCCTGTGCACTCTGCCATGTGTAGCCATATAATAGGCAATCTATCAGCTACTTGAACTGCTTTTGCCATTAGTGGTGTAAATGACGAAGGCAGTGATAGCATGGCGGTCATTACTCCTGCCCACTTCATAAACTCTCTTCTTGAGAAGCCATTTTCCTCAATAGCCTGTTCTATTGAGGTATCCTCTTTAATCTTAGGCAGTCTTGATAACTGCTCAATCCTCTGCTCAAATCTCTTATAGAGTAAATCGTAAGATGTCTCTTGGTTTGTAACACCCATCTATACCCTCCTTCTGAAGTCTAACTACTTCTATATAACCTAATACATAGTTTAGTCAAATAAATTATACCAAACTATTTATCTGCATAGTATTAATTTAAAAATATAAAATAATTTTTAAATTTTTCTACAAGTCAACAACCTTGTCTATTGGCACTCGCTTCTCTTTTAAAAGTATTTTGGCTCTCTCTTTTAAACTTTGTATTATCTTTAAGCAGTATCCACAATCAGAGCTAATCTCTCTTGGAACACTTATGAGGTTGCAATCAATCTCATTATCTTTTAAAACATTTTCTGCCCACATGGCATAGTTTGACGAGTAAAAAAGGATATAACTATTCATCTCTCTCTTTCTGTATCAATTTTAGTGCTTCAACTGCTCTATCAATCTGCCATAAGTCATTAAAATATCCAAAACTAAACCTAACAGCTCCTTTAGGATATGTCCCAATTTTTTTATGGGTCAATGGCGAACAATGAAGTCCTTGTCTACTCATTATATTGTATTTTTGTGACAATACTTGAGTTATTTTTGAAGTTGAAAGATTTTCTATAGTGAAACTTAAAACTCCATTTTCCTCATGGGTTGTATAGACTTTTATCCCATCTATCTCTTTAGATTTTTCTAAAAAATATCTTTTTAACTCTTTTTTTTTAAAATCTATCCCAACTCTATTCTCTTCAATAAACTCTATGCCCTTCATAAGAGCATTCAAGGCTGGAATATTTAGAGTGCCACTCTCAAATCTATCTGGCAAAAATGTTGGCTGAACTATGGCATCAGAAAGACTCCCTGTACCGCCCTCTTTTAGCGGTTTTATCTTTTCAAAATCAAACTCATCACTTAAAATCATACCTCCCACTCCCATAGGAGCATAGAGCCCTTTATGTCCTGTAAAACAGAGTATATCAATAGAGTCTCTTTTCATATCAATATCTACAACTCCTGCTGATTGAGCAGCATCGACTATAGAGGTTACTCCGTTTTTCCTGCACCACCTACATATAGCTCCTAGTGGTTGAGTTGCACCTGTAACATTTGAAGTGTGATTAATAACTAGCAGTTTTATATTTTTTTGCTTTACTTTTTCAAGCTCCTCTATACTAACAATACCAAAACTATCGCCTTGTAGTATATCAAGAGTTATGACTTTATCCTCTTTTAATCTCATCAGAGGTCTTATCGTGCTATTATGTTCTAGTGAAGTTGTCACTACATGTAGCCCTTTATAGGCGAACCCTTTTATCGCTAGATTCAGCGTTGCTGTTGCATTTAAATCAAATATAACAGCCATAGGGTTTTGTACTCCAAAAAACTGAGCTAGCTTCATCCTAGCTTCAAACAAAACCTTACCCGCTCTCATTGAAAGCCTATGACCAGATCTTCCAGGATTTGCAGCATACTCTCTTAAGCACTCCACTACTGCATCTATCACCTGTGGTGGCTTTGGAAAGGAGGTAGCCGAGTTATCGAAGTAAATCAAATCACTTTTTGACTCTAAAGATTGTATCTTCACCTTCTATAATCTCCTCTTTTTCATATCCATACTTTTTTAATATCCTTGAGATATTCTCTTTTGAGCACTCATTGTCTAAAAAAAGGAGACAAGCTACTTTTAACCAATGAACCCCAAATCAACTGCGGGACTAACTGCTTTATATGGTCAAAATGCCAGCCCCATTTTTCCTTTTTACAAATGACGGCTTGTTTTTGTGAAAAATACGAATAATATCAATACTATTTTTTGTTTCATTTACTCTATAAATCACAGTGTAGCCTTTATGAATCATATCTCTAATATTCTCATTATCAAAATATTTTGATTCTCTAAATTTAAATGGAAAATTTGGAAGATTATTGATTAGTTTATCAAGCTCATTTAGAAAATTTTCACTTGCACTAAATTTATCTTGTGCAATATAATCTAAAATTTGAAACAGATTGTTCTTGTATCGTGGAGAACGATTAATTTGCATATTTTGATTTTAACTCTGCTAAAAAACTATTCACTTCTTTATCATATTGTTCTTGTGATAGCATCTCAATACTACCATTGTCTATATCGCTAATATCTTTTTGAAGTTGTTGTTTTCTTTCATAAAAATATGGGTCATATTCTAAATTCTTATCTTTTTGAATTTGTATTTTTCCTTTATAATGCTCAACAATTGATAGAAAATCTTGAATAAAACCATCCTGAATATTTATTGTTAATGTTTGCATAATAAACTCCTTATAGTTTATTATAGCAAAACTCAAATAAAACTGAATTGAGTTTTGCTAATTTTATTTTAACTGAGCTTTCGCAGCCAATTTCTATAAAAGAACACCCTAAAATACCTATCTCCTAGACTATGTTTGTAATCTATATTCGAGATATTGACAAACAAAAAACTCCAATTAAAGCCCTACGATATATGAAAAGGAGATAAGCTATTTTTAGCCAATGAATCCCAAATCAACTACGGGACTAACTGCTTTACATTGTAAAAATACCTGCCTCTCTTTGCCAACTAGAGTAAATATATAGCCAATATTTTGCTAAAAGTAGCCTGTCTTTTTTCATAAAAGTGTAGAGTTTAACCCTGACCCTTTTTTATTTTTTACTCCACTACTGCATCTATCACCTGTGGTGGCTTTGGAAAGGAGGTAGCCGAGTTATCGAAGTAAATCAAATCACTTTTTGACT
>CAZXOZ010000038.1:0-13512 GCA_964642805.1 uncultured Sulfurospirillum sp.
CCTAAGTCGTGAATTTAGCCTATGAATGGCATCAATAACCTCTTCCCTTGTTATATCTACAAACTCCATTCCTTTTCTAGAAAAGTTTGCTTCACAACCGCTATTCGTTACTTTTGGAGAGTATTGTCTTAGAAGTCCATTAGCATTCTCATTTTGCCCTCTCTCCTAAGAGTGATAGGGTTTTGCAAACTCCTTGCCATTATCAAATGTGATAGTTTTAACAAACTCACTCAATGGCTCTAGTAGCTCAATAATAGAATCTTTTGTTTTTAATGTAAACTTGCCTACTTGAGGGAGTGCTAATCTTAATTTAGATACTCTCTCATCAAGTGTAACTATAGCTCCTTTATGATGAGTATCGATAACAGTATCAGCCTCCCAGTCATCAACTCTTAATCTATCGTTAGCTTCCTTTGGTCTTTGGCACTGTTGGTGTAGCTACTGCCATTCTTTTATTGTAATAGGATTACTTCTACTAATAATAGGATATTTTGCCCCGCTACCGCCAAAAGATATGAAGAAAATCTCTTAAGAGTGAGCTAGGCTTCTTGATTATATAAGAAGTCTAGCTTTAAAAAACCTCATTCATAGCTATATCTTCGGCTCTCTTAAGTAACTCTCTAGCCCCTCTTTTTACAAAAAGTTTTGCTAACTCTTTGCCTTTTGTTTTATACTCAGCTTTATTACATGTAAGTTTCTCGTAGATAATCTCTTGACCATCTGGCAATCCCACTAAAGCCTGCACTTCAATACTATCTCCACTTAACTTTGCATTTATCGCGATAGGAACTTGACATCCACCCTCAAGAACACGAACAAAATCCCTCTCAATAGTTGTCTCTATGGTTGCACTCTCATCTCTTAAAACCTCAACAATCTTCTCAATTTGGGGAGCATCGACTATCTCAATTCCAAGTGCTGCTTGACCCATAGCAGGTATCATTAGCTCTTCATCTATGGGAGTGAAGTAGTTTATCTCCTCTTGAAGCCCAAGCCTTTTTATGCCAGAGCTTGCTAGTATGATAGCATCATACTCTCCATCTATTAACTTTCTTATACGAGTATTTACATTGCCACGAAGATTTTTTATGGTTAAATCTGGTCTGATTCTTAGTGTCTGCATTCTTCTTCTTAGGCTAGTAGTTCCCACGACTGCTTTTTGAGGCAACTCCTCTATGGTGGCATATTTTTGAGAAAGAAGTGCATCTCGTGGGTCGTGTCGTTTTGTGACAACAGAAAGCTTTAAGCCTTCAGGAAGCTCCATAGGAACATCTTTTAAGCTATGGACTGCTATATGAGACTCACCAGCAAGCATAGAAGCCTCTAACTCTTTTGTAAATAGCCCCTTGCCACCAATTTTAGCTAGCGGGGTATCAAGAATTTGATCGCCTTTTGAGGTCATAGAGTTTATAGACACTTCTAATTTTGGGTGTGCCTCCTCTAAGAGATCACGAATATGCTCCGCTTGCCACATCGCTAGCTTACTCTGCCTTGTTGCTACTATTAATTTTTTCATCTTACTTTTTCAATAGTTCTTTAAATGCCTCTTTTGTTGGGTCAATCTTTCCATTGATAAAGAGCATTGGAGCACTATTTAGACCTAAGGCACTCACTACTTTCATGTCATTCTCTAGTTGTTTTAATATACTTTTTTGATTTAACTCTTCAAGCTTTATGTTTGTTCCTAAAAGTGCATTTACTCTTGAAAGTATCAGGCTCTCATCAGCCTTTACAACACTGAGTCTCTCTTGATATATCCTTTTATCAACATTTTTTATACCTTGTTTTTTTGCTACTAGACCAGCTTTTACAATGGTTGTTGAGTTAGATTTAGGATTTAATATGAAGTGATAATAGTAGAGAACAAACTGCTCTGGATGTTTTTTTACAAAATCAATTACTTCTGGCATTAAACGATTGCAGTGCGGACATAGAGGATCACTAAATATTGCTATCTTGTTTGGTGCACCTTTTTTGCCTGCTATGATATTTATATCACTATAGAATTCATCTTTAAACTCTGGAATAAAATTGTCTTTTATGCTCATAGCACTGTTGATATCTAGTAGATCCCTCGTTACAAACTGACCATTTGTAAAGATTTTATCTGTAACTGAGACAGACCTGCCTTGATCTAGCAAATCTAAATCTACTTTTACAAAAAAAACTTTCCATCCAGCAAGACTCTCCATATCTTGAGTGCTTACAATCTTTATATTTGTTATATTATAACTCTTAGTAGAGCTAGTTGTCTTTTTTAAAAACTCTAAAACTTTATCCTCTAAACTACTTGCAAAAAGAGTGCTAGCGCTTAGTGTGATCATCAATAACTTCAACATCAATAACTTCATCGTTTTCCTTTTTTTTATATTGTATATCATCTATGTCTATATTGTCTCCTACATGTAGAATCTTTTTTGCAAAAAGAGTTGCAAAAAAACTAAACTGTAGAAAAATACCGACTATGTCACTAAAAAAACCTGGCACTATTAGCAAAAGTGCCCCTAAAAGCGTGAAAGCATTGAGCTTTTGAAACTCTTGAATTGAGATTGTTCTTTTTTGCATAGCTCTTATGCTCTGTGCAAAAGTATTGCGAAAATTGGCTAAAAGCATAAAACCAACAATAGCAGTAAAAACTATCGTTAAAAATGTAGCAAATGCCCCTATCTGAGAAGAGATATTGACACTTACAAATACCTCTATGAATAGATAGACTAAAAAGTACTTCAAGCCAATAGCTCTCTTATTTTACTCTCTACTTCATCTACATGTAGAGCTGTTTTTACTAGTGTTTTTCTATCTACCAACTCAACCTTATCATCTTTCAATCCTTTTCCCACTATAAGAGCATAAGGGAACCCTATGAGCTCAAAATCTTTTATTTTCGAACCAAATCTATCTTTTCTATCATCAAACAATACATTATATCCATCTTTTTTCAATGATTGGTAAATATTCTCACCAAACTCAAACTCATCACTTTTCTTTATGTTAGACACTATGATATCTAAATCAAATGGTGCAATCTCTTTGCTCCAGATGCAACCCTTGTCGTCATGACTTGTCTCTATCATAACTGCAACAAGCCTACTTACACCAAGACCATAACATCCCATATAAAAGGGCTTTGCTTTGCCGTTTTCATCTAAGAAGGTTGCTTGCATTGGAGCAGCATATTTTTGTCCCAATTGAAATATATGTCCAACCTCTATGCCCTTAGTGATATTGAGTTTACTGCTGCAACAAACACATCTGTCTGCAGCATCTACCTCAATAAGGTCTTTGTATCTACTCTCTTTAAAGTTGAACATACTAACACCAACAAAGTGATATTCATGCTCGTTGGCTCCACAAACTAGATTTTTTTCCTCTCTTAGCTCACTGTCAATAAAAAAACTTATGTTATCAGGAAGACTTATAGGCCCACAAGAGCCACTCACTAATCCCGACTTTTTTATTTCATCAGAACACGCCTCAACTAGCTCTAAAGCCCCACAAGCATTTTGTGCCTTTGTCTCTTGAAGGTTGTCATTACCTCTTATAAAAAAAAGAACTATCTCCTCTCTATCTTTGTAGATAGCTTTTTTAATTACCGCTTTTACCGTATAGAACTCATCTATCTTAAAAAACTCAGCTACATCGGCTATGGTAGCACAATTTGGGGTATAAAATTTAGCCATATCTGCTTGAGGCACTTCAATATCAGTTGTTTTTTTAGCTCGTTTTGCTGCTTCAATATTTGCTGCATATTTGCAACTACTGCATACAACTATATCATCTTCGCCATTTTGTGCTAAAACCATAAACTCTTTACTACCGCTTCCACCAATAGCACCACTATCAGCATCAACTACACGATAATCTAACCCAAGTTTTGCGAAAATCATGTGGTAGGTTGACTCCATGTTATTAAACTCTTTTTTCATGCACTCTTCATCTTTATGAAAACTATAACCATCTTTCATAGTAAACTCTCGACATCTCAATAGACCATAACGAGGACGCCCCTCATCTCTAAACTTTGTAGTTATCTGGTAGAGGTGTAAAGGGAGTTGCTTATAACTTGTTATCTTGCCTCTTACCATATCAACTACAACCTCTTCATGAGTTGGACCCAAAACAAAGTCATTGTTTTTTCTATCTTTTAGTCTTAAAAGCTCTTTTCCAAAAACACTATATCTGCCACTTTGTTTCCAAAGATCGGCTGGAGTTACAACACCCATCTGAATTTCACTTGCCCCTGCTTTGTCCATCTCATCTTTTACTATGTTTTTTATCTTCTCATATACTATTTTACCCATAGGCAAGAAATTGTACAGACCACTTCCATACTGCGATACAAACCCTGCTTGCACTAGAAACTTATGACTAGGTAGCACTGCATCTTTTGGTGCTTCTTTAGCTGTTGGAGCAAATAGACGACTAAACCTCATTAAAAAAATTCCTTTGTGTAAAATTATACATACTAGCTTTTATCTATCTTCTCAATAATCATGTGGTGTTCACACCTATAAATATCTAACTTCTTTAGACTCTCTTCATCCATCTCAAAAATCTCTTGAATTGATTGAACAACTGTATCTGATTCTGGTTTTTCCGCTAACTCTTTAAGCTTTTTGGTTGGGGCGTGCAAAAAAGAGTTAAAAGCACAGTGAAGTATCTTCTGTATAGACTCTTCATACTCGGCTGGAATATACCCTTTTTTAATTGAGCGTTCAATCTCTCTTAAAGAGCAGTCTTTTGCCTTACTTCTTAACTCTTTAATGATAGGGTCAATACTAAGAGTTTGAAGCCACTTAAAAAACTCCATAGTTGAGCGACCAACTATGGAGTATGCCACTCTTGCTTGCTCCTCCCTTAAAGAGAGATTTTTTGCTACTATCTCTTCGAGATCATCTACCGTATATACATGTACTCCCTCTATATCGCAATCTATATCCCTTGGTACTGCTATATCAAACCAGTATCGTTCATACTCCCTAGTCTCTACTATCTCTTCTTCTACAACAGGGCGAGGTGCTCCTGTTGCACAAAACAGTAGCGTATGTTTATTTATAAGCCCTTTTAACTCTGAAAAAGCTTTAGCAGATGCCCTCTCTCCTAGTTTTTGTGCCAACTCTTGTGCATTTTCAAAACTTCTATTGACTACTACTACTTTTGCGCCCGCAGTGATAAGGTGTTTTCCAGCTAAAACACTCATCTCTCCAGTCCCAATAAGAACTGCAACACGATCCTCTATACTGCCCAATATATCTTTAGCTTTACTCACTGCTACACTTGATACTGAGATAGGGTTTTTAGATATATCTGTACTAGCTCGCACTGTTGCCGCACATCTAAAAGCATAATGCATCGCACGACTCAATTTTTGTGAACAAAAGCCCATATCTAAAGAAAATTTAAAAGCATTTTTAAGCTGCCCTACAATCTGTGTTTCACCAACAACAAGACTATCTAGCGATGCCCCAACAGAAAAAAGATGATGTATCGCCCCATTGTCCTCATATATATCTGCTCTACTCGCCAACTCACTATGTGCAACGCCAGATACCTTTGAGAGTTCGCTTATTATATACTCTTTTGTCTCTTCATGACTATCTACACTCACTATCATCTCAACTCTATTACAGGTGGAGAGGAGTATTGATTCATTGATATGCTCAAACTCTTGAAGTCTTTCCAAGAAAGCCTTTTTTTTCTTTGTATTAGAAAAAGAGAGCTTCTCTCTAATTCGAATATCTGTATTTTTGTGAGTAAAGCTTATAATCAAATAACGCATCAAAAGTCTCTCACAATCATATCTTTTACTATCTTTTCTAATTCTGGTGCATTTTCATCTTTTATAGTCTCAAGAGCCGTATATCCTAAACTCTTAGCGTACTCGATAGAGCGTTTAAGTGCCCCTGTTTCATCAAGCTTTGTTTTTATCCAGCTACTCTCATCTTCATTTAACTCTTTTTTAAAGTATAAAAGCAGTCTCTTTTTATCACCTAAACTTAGTTCTTCATACATGTAGAGATATGGAAGGGTCGTTTTCCCCTCTTTAAAATCACTTAAAGCTGGTTTTCCTAAAATCTCGCTAAAGCTTATGAGATCCAAAACATCATCTACTACCTGAAATGCTAAGCCTAAATTTTTACCATAAAGTGCATACTTAACTGTGTCTTTGTTTGCGATAAAGGCCGCACAAAAAGCAGAAGCCTCTATGAGCGAAGCTGTCTTTTTATAAATCATGTCGAAATAGATATTTATATCTGGATTAAAAGAGTCTGCTAGCTCAACATCTAAAAGTTCGCCAACAGAGAGTTTAGTAACAGCACTAGATACACTCCTTGCAACCTCACTAGGCAGGTGCGTTAATCTTGCAAAACCTTTTGAATAGAGTATATCGCCAAGCATAATGGCTGTTTTATTGCCAAATAGATGATTTATAGAGACAACACCTCTTCTAGTGCTTGCTTCATCAATCACATCATCATGAAGTAGACTAGCCAAATGGATTAGCTCGACCACAGAAGATAGCTCAACTGCCTCTTTTGTATCGCCAGCTATCTTTAAAATCAACTTTGCCCTAAGCATTTTCCCCTTAGGAGTTTGCTCAAAAAGCTCCAAACTTCTTGAGTCGCCGACAGACTCAACATGCTCTCTCATTAATGCTTCTACTTGTTTTAACAACTAATTTTACCTTTGCTTTAAAATTCTACTAAAACTCTATTTTTACTATCTTTTATCAATATATCAAAATCCACCTCTCTTTTTCCTTGATTTATGTCAGATAATACCAATAAAAGATAACTTCTATCCTTAAGTCTACTGCTTCCATCAGGTAGCAGATAAAATTTTACTCTATCTAGCGATCTCTTTTTATACAAAATATATTGATGTGGATAACCTTTATGATTTACTAAGACTGTAACTCTATCCTCCACCAAGGTTGTCCATCTAAAAAAGAAGCTGCTCTTATCCTTTTTAGATTTTTTTGCATTAAATTCAATAGTTGCTATCTCATCTTTTTTAAGAGTGTATTTATAAGTATGCGTCCAATTTGATTTCTCTGCACTATTTGCGATACTTAAAAACAAAAAAAGAGAGATAAATACTCTACTCATTTTGGCTTACAATATCCCCCGTCATAGATATAAAAAAATCTACTTTTGCTAAATCTATATCATCTTGTCTCTCAACTCTCACCCTTCTTATCTCCCTCTCTAAATCTAAATCTTCCTCAGCAATAAATTTTTCTAAAATTATCTCCAATGCAATATGCCTTTCAATATGATCCTCTAAAGCACCCTCTACCAAATTTCTATTTGCATTATAAACTATATCAAAAAACTTACTTTTAGGACTTCCTATAAATACATCATCTTCATCTTCATACAACATCAATCCAACCTCACTATAATAATTATTCAATAGATAAGATTATAGCATATTGTTTAGAATTGAAGCTTATAGGAGATGATTTCTTATTTTTTTGAAGTTATCTGCCTACCAAAAAAGCTCTTTTTTTCACGGAAACTTTTCACTTCGTGAAACCGCTATTCGCTAGTTTTGCTCATTATAGTGTGTAAGGTCAGTGATTTTATTGCATAGCTTAGGGCACCTCAATAATAGAAGCTATAAAAAGTAAATAAACAAAAAACCCCTTAAAATAGGTATTTACATACTATTATACATATTATAGTATTAACTAAACTCTGTTTTATTTTACTAATAACATTAGTAGATAGTAATATTTTCCTTTATCATACTTTATCTATCAAAATACTTGACATTAAAATAAAAAAATTGTATACTTTTAAAAAAGAAGGAAAATAATGAAACAAGAAACATTGGCTTTGCATCACGGATACGATAAGGACAATACAGGAGCTATGGCTGTTCCACTCTACCAAACTACTGCATTTGATTTTAGCTCAGCTCAAACTGCTGCAAATCGATTTGCCTTAAAAGAGCTAGGCCCAATCTATACTCGTCTTAACAATCCAACCACGGAGATATTTGAAAATAGATTTGCAATGGTTGAGAGTGGGGAGGCTGCACTAGCAACTTCGAGTGGACAATCTGCTATCTTTTTTAGTATTGCTAATCTAGCTGAAGCTGGGGACAATATAATAGTTGCAAAAAAAGTGTATGGTGGAGCAACTACCCTACTCACTCATACTATAAAAAGATTTGGTATAACTGCAAAAACTTTTGATAGTGATAGTGCAGATAATCTTGAAGAGTTGATTGACTCTAAAACAAAAGCTATCTTTTTTGAGTCGCTCTCGAATCCACAAATTGCTATATCAAATGTAGAAAAAATAGTAGAGATTGCAAACAGATACGACATCATAACTATTTGCGACAATACAGTAGCAACTCCTATACTTTTTCAACCCATAGTTCATGGTGTTGATGTTGTGGTTCATAGTACGAGCAAATATACTACAGGACAAGGGCTGGCTCTTGGTGGTATCATAGTTGCAAGAAGTGAACTCAATTCTAAGCTTATAGGAAATGAAAGGTATCCTCAATTTAATGAACCAGATGAGAGCTATCATGGACTTATTTATGCTGATATACCTCTTCCATTGTTTACTTTAAGAGCAAGACTCTCTTTGCTTCGTGATATTGGTGCAACTCCTGCCCCTTTTAACTCTTGGTTACATATTCAAGGACTAGAAACTCTTCAAGTCAGGATAGAAAAGCACTCACAAAATGCTCTAGCAGTAGCAACATATCTGGAGTCTCATCCAAAGATAAAAAAAGTATCTTACCCTGGACTTAAAAATGACACTCAAAACAGTAGAGTAAAAAAATACTTTAAAGATGGACTATCTTCTGGACTTCTTAGTTTTGAGGTAGAGGATTTTGAGGTAGCAAAGGATATCCTAGATAGAACAAAACTATTCTCTATCGTAGTAAACATTGGAGATTCAAAATCAATCATAACTCATCCAGCAAGCACAACACACATGCAGGTTCCTGCCAAAGAGCTTGAGGAATCAGGAATTAAACAGGGTCTAATTCGCCTAAGCATAGGACTTGAACATCCTGATGACTTGATAGCCGACCTAGAGCAGGCGATAGAGTAATGTCTCTTATATCTACTAAAGGAGTGTATGGTTTAGGTGCTATGTATGAGTTATCTCTTGTACAAAGCGAAAAACCTACGCAAATTAAGGAGATATCAGCACGGGCTAAAATCCCTCAAAACTATCTCGAACAACTACTTGTTACACTAAAACGTGCCAATCTTATTACGAGTGTTAGGGGTGCTCATGGCGGTTATCTTTTAGCTAGAAATGCCAATGACATACTTGTAAAAGATATTCTCATAGCACTTGAGGGTGATCTTAATGTTACTGAACAAGAGATAGTAAACCCAGTGCTTAAGCTTTTTTATCAAGATAGCAACAAGAAACTACAGTCTCTTTTTGATATATCATTAAGTGAACTTAAAGAGTATCAAGAGAGACTAATAAATCAACTTAACTACACCATATAGGAGAAAATAGTGAAATATGCACAAAATATAACCGAACTCATAGGCAATACTCCCTTAGTGAAATTAAACTCTATATCAGATGAAACCAACACAACGATATTGGGTAAATGTGAGTTTCTAAATCCTACTCACTCAGTCAAAGACCGCATTGGCCTCAATATGATTAAAGATGCTTTTGAAAAAAGATTGATCACAAGAGAGAGCATCATAATAGAGCCAACTAGTGGAAATACTGGTATTGGGCTTGCAGCAGTTTGTGCTAGCTATGGATTAGAGCTTATATTGACGATGCCTAGTTCCATGAGTATTGAAAGGCGTAAGCTTCTGTCTGCATTAGGAGCAAAACTTGTACTTACTGAGCCTCAACTAGGGATGAGTGGTGCAGTCGATAAAGCAAAAGAGATTAGCTCTAAAACAGCTAACTCTTTTGTTCCTCAACAGTTTGACAATAGTGCAAATCCTGCCATACATGCAAAAACTACGGCGGAAGAGATTTGGACTGACACGGATGGCAAAGTAGATATCTTTATAGCTGCGGTTGGAACTGGCGGAACTATTATGGGGGTAGGATCTGCTCTAAAGGAGAAAAATTCTAACATAAAAGTGATAGCAGTAGAGCCAGACCTCTCCCCAGTTTTAAGTGGAGGAAAGCCTGCTCCTCACAAGATACAAGGCATAGGTGCTGGCTTTATACCAAGCATACTTGATACAGATATTTTTGATGAAGTTCTTCAGATTAGCTATGAGAATGCAGTTAAAACCTCAAGAGTATTGGCAAATAAAGAGGGTCTTTTAGTTGGTATCTCAAGCGGAGCAAATGCACATGCAGCAAAACTTATAGCCTCAAGAGTTGAGTTTAGGGAAAAAGTTATTGTTACAATTCTTTGTGATACAGGTGAGAGATACCTTAGCTCTGGGCTATATGAGTAAAGAGCACCTCTACTTCATCAAAGCTTCTTTGATTAGGGATTTTGCTACCTCTCTTCCCTCGTTGACTATGTGATTTACATGTAGGTCTTTTAAAAGTAATTTCTCCTCATAATCAACCACTTTTACTACTGTATTTATAGGTTTTTTAAAAGAGTTTAGTACCTCACAAATGCGTATTAGCTTCTTTTCGTTATTAAATGCCACTATAACTGCCTGACAAGACTCAACGCCATTTTGTGTCAATATACTTTTAGCAGTAGCATTCCCAAAAAATACAGGCTCATTTCTCTGTTCACCTAACTTTACTAAATTTATATCATGTTCAATAACAACAAATCTTATACCCATTTTCTTGAGTCTATATATGATCTCTTGACCAAGTATGCCATAACCACAAACTATAATATGATCTTTTAATCCAAGTGAATAGATGGCATATTCATCTATTTTTTCCTTCAGCACCTTGTCGGCTATATTTTTGATATTTTTTAGTATAAAAGGTGTAAGTATCATAGAAATTGTAACCATAACAATAAGAATTTGATTTGTAACAGGGTCTATAAGCGAACCTGCACTTGCTAGAGCAAATACCGCTAAAGTAAACTCACCAGCTTGTGATATAGATAGTGCTGCTTTAAAAGAGACCCTTTTACTAACATAAGAGGACAATAGGATAAAAATTATCACTGCCTTGATACTCATAACGGCAACTAAAAGCAGTATAATCTCAACAAAATACTCTGCTATGATAGACAGGTTTATCTGCATACCTACAGTGATAAAAAATAGTCCAAGCAAAATATCTCTAAATGGTATCAAGTCCGCCTCAACCTGATGTCTATACTTAGTTTCAGCTATAATCATGCCAGCCAAAAAAGCACCAAGAGAGTATGTAAATCCAAATGTATGTGCAAAATATGAGGCTCCAACAACTATCAAAAGTATCGAAGCTATAAATATCTCTTCACTATCTAGTGACACAACTTTTGCAAAAAATGGATTTAAAAGATACTTGCCGACAATAAACAGTAGTCCAATTACTAAAATGGCACTCAATAGTGTCTTGCCAACTAGCATTGATACTGAAGCTCCCGTAATCATAAAAATATTTATCATAAGCAAAAGAGGTATCACGGCTATATCTTGAAATAGGAGTATACCAAGTGTTTTTCGTCCATACTTAGTATGAATATCTCCACTATCATTGAGAATTTTAAGAACAATGGCAGTTGAAGACAGAGCAAGAGCAAAACCAATAATAATTGCACTCTTATGCTCAATATTAAATACATGCTGAGCAAGCAAAGAGAAGACTCCTCCTGTCACAAGAACTTGTATTGTGCCATTGAAAAATACCTCTTTTTTCATACTCATCAAGTGCTTTATCGAAAACTCTAAACCAATAGTAAACATCAAAAATACTATACCAAACTCAGCTATATGAGCTAAATCAGCATTGTATCTTAGAGAGAACATATAGGTAATTATAGTGCCTGTCAGTATATATCCTATAATGGTCGGTATTTGAAGATATTTTAGAAAAATGTTTAAAAAAGTTGCTATTGCTGTTGCTACTAGGATAATAAGGAGTAGATTTTCCACCTACTCTCCAAAAATAATTATTTCATAACTATTTCGTCTTTCAACAAGAGGATTGCTGGTTTTTTGTCCACCCTTAAGGCTGTCTATCTCCTCCTTTAGCTCCTCGATGACGCTCTCGTATTCATCAAGCTTCTCTTTGAGTTGCATTACAACATCAACTCCAGCTAAATTCACACCTAAGTCTCTAGTGAGTCTTAGTATCATCTTGATTCTATCTATATTTCTTTGAGAATATAGACGCATCTTGCCATCAGTTCTTGAGGGCATCACTAGCCCTTCTCTCTCATACTGCCGAAGAGTTTGTGGATGGATAGTCAAAACTTTTGCAACAACGCTTATGAGATAGACTGGCTCATCATATCCATGCATAACTATACTCCTTCAGGAAGCTTCTCTTCCATAAGTTTTACCAAATCTTTATCTAATGCATCTATAGCAGGAGTGATTATATTTGCTTGTAGATACAAATCGCCTTTTGTTCCAGCTTTTCGGTTGACGGCTCCATACTCTTTGACTCTAAATTTTTGATTGTTTTTAGTTCCAGCTTTTATCTTGAGCGTTATCTCTTTATGAAGAGTGTCTACTTTAACTTTACCGCCAAAAAGAGCAGATTTCAAGGGAATATCTATGCTTTTGACAAGGTCATCCCCTTCTCTCCTGTACTCAGGGCTCTCGCTTACTTCTACACTCAAAATCATATCTCCTCGCTCTTTTTTAAAACTCTTGCCCTTGTCTCTTATGCGAAGTTTTTCACCATTTTTGATACCAGCTGGGACTTTTACATCAAAACTCTCTCCACCATAGCTAACAGAGTGTTTTCCACCAAGCACTGCTACATTAAATGGTATAGTTATTCTAGCACTTACATCAAGATCTGGTATGCCAAAGCCGCCACCAAACGAAGCTCCTTGAAAGCCACTAGAACTAAAGCCTTGAAAGTTACTATTCATACCACCACCAAACATGCTTCTTAGTATATCGTCAAGATTTGCTCCACCCTGCCCTCTTGCAAAATCATGAAAATTTTGACCACCAAACATACTATCACCATGCTGGTCATACTGCATTTTTTTTGATTTATCACTTAGTATCTCATAGGCAGCATTTATCTCCTTGAACTTCTCTTCTGCTTGTGCCTCTTTGTTTATGTCTGGGTGGTATTTTCTAGCTAGTCTTCTATAGGCTTTTTTTATCTCATCAGCGTTAGCATCCTGTGAAACATCTAAAGTGTCATATAAACTCTTACTCATTCTATTCTTATCCTATTTAGTTATATTTGAACCCTCTGATTAACTGACCTTACGCACTATATCAAGCAAAGCTCGCTATAGTGGTAGGGGATAAATCCCCTAAAGCTACGAAAAGTAGGACTTTTCGAGAAATAAGTGCGTTAGGTCAGTGATTAACTATCAAGTTTTCAGAGGGTTCAATTATATAGATTCTATCATAAAAGTTTAGTCTATGTCAATCAACTTTACTATCCC
>CAZXOZ010000039.1:0-13400 GCA_964642805.1 uncultured Sulfurospirillum sp.
TTGCGGTGGTAGATTTAAGCTCATTTAAGTGCGGACATGATGCACCGATTTATGCCATCATAGATAAGATATTAGGAGCTAGCAAGACCCCACATTTGACGCTACATGATGTTGATGCAAATAAGCCAGGAGGCTCTATAAAGATAAGAGTTAAAACATTTGCCTACTCACTAGAGAGGTATAGGCAGAAGTTAATAAAGAGACAAAAAGAGAGATGCTCTATAAAAAATTTAGCACAAGGATTATACAGTGAGTGCCACATTTAACGAAGACTTTACGCAGTGGAGAGATAGGCCACACAAAGATATCAAGTATGCTTCTAAGTCAGATACAATCTTTCTTTTGGGTGGTTTAACGATTTTGCAAGATAAGCTTATAGAGTCTGCTTTGTCCTCGCTTGGAAGTAGTATAGTCGCTCTACCTAATCCAGACTTTGAATCGTTTCGTAAAGGCAAAGCCTTTGGCAATAGAGGTCAGTGTAATCCTACCTATTTTACTGTGGGAAATCTCGTGAAGTATCTTCAAAGACTAAGAGATGAACAGGGCTTAAGTGCAGATGAAATTGTAGAAAAATATGTCTACTTAACAGCTGGAGGGTGTGGACCTTGTCGCTTTGGAATGTATGTTACAGAGTATAAAAAAGCGTTAAGAGACTCTGGTTTTGATGGGTTTCGTATCAAAACTTTTAAGATTAGTAGTGGCGTAGTTCAAGAGGATGATGGCGAGAGTGAAGATGTGTTTGATTTTACTCCTAAACTTTTAATCACACTTACAAGAGCAGTTTTGATTGGCGATATTATCAATATTATTGGTTATAAAATGCGTCCGTATGAGATAACTAAAGGTTCAACCGATAGTGCAATAGAGCAGTGCAGAGAGATTGTATCCAATGCCTTTTTAGAGCACAAAAATATCGTGTTAGCTCTCTACAAGTGTCGTAAAGTTCTTAAAAAAGTAGAGCTTGACAGACTACAACTTAAAACTAAAGTAATAGTTATGGGAGAGTTTTGGGCTGCGATGACTGAAGGAGATGGCAACTATGGTCTGCACAAATTCTTAGAGGCAGAGGGAGCAGAGTGTGCTACTCAGCCTGTTTTAGACTTTCTTATGTTAAGTATTTGGCAAGCAGGGTTTAATCTTACAAACAAGGAGAGCTTAGCTGTAAAAAATGCAAAACCAATAGACTTTACTAATGCAAAAAAGAAGATGATGATACGACTTGCCAAATATGCACTTAAGGGTTATTTTACACTATATGCTAAAGTGCTAGGGCTCAAGGGATACGAGATACCAAATATGGAAAAGTTAGCATCTCTTGCCAAAGACTACTACTTGCTTGATTGCTATGGCGGAGAGGCACACTTAGAAGTAGCACATCTCATAGAGTCTGTAAAGGAGAATCTATCTCATCTTATTATCTCCGTAAAGCCTTTTGGTTGTATGCCCTCATCAGCAGTATCTGATGGGATTCAATCTCTTGTTGTGTCTCGCTTTCCTGAGGCAAATTTTCTTAGTATTGAGACTTCAGGCGAGGGAGCAGCAAACTTTTACTCAAGAGTACAAATGGCACTTTTTAAGGCAAAACAGGTTGCAAGGGAGGAGTTCGAAGCCATAGATATGCCAAAAAGTATTCCAAAGAGAGTTCACACTCTCTCATATCACCCAAAAAGTAGGCTAGCAGGTACAGCGGCTAAAATACTAGACAGTATTTAGGGGCATTCTTTAATCTTACCTTAAAGAATTTTCAGATATAATCCCTACTCTTAATTGAAAACCCAAAAGTCAAAGGAACATACAAGATGTATGCAATCATTAAAAATGGCGGGAAGCAGTATAAAGTTCAAGAGGGAGATTTTATAAATCTCGACAAGCTTGACGCTCAGCCAAAGCAGATAATCACAGTTACTGAAGTTTTAGCCTTAAACAATGGCGAACTAAAAGTTGGAGCTCCATATATAGATGGTGCTAAAGTCGAGCTAGAAGTGATAAACGAAGGCAAAGATAAGAAAGTAGTTATTTTCAAAAAGAGAAGAAGAAAAGATTCTAAATTGAAAAAAGGCTTTAGAAGACAATACACAAGAGTACAAGTCTTAAAGATAGTAGGAGCATAGTATGGCACATAAAAAAGGTCAAGGTAGCACCCAAAATAACAGGGATTCAGCTGGTCGTAGACTAGGTGTTAAGAAGTTTGGTGGAGAGTCTGTAAGAGCAGGTAATATTATAATTCGTCAAAGAGGAACCAAAGTTCATGTCGGTGACAATGTTGGCATAGGCAATGACCACACTATCTACGCTCTAGTAGATGGGCATGTTGAGTTCAAACAAAAAGATAAAAAAAGAAATAAAGTTTCTGTAATTCCCGCTTAATTTATAGGTGAGCTCTAACTCACCTAATCTCTTTCATATAGTTTTATAGTATAAAAAGGTCGCAAAAGATGTTCGTTGATAATGTAGAGCTAAATCTAAAAGCAGGCAATGGTGGTGCAGGGTGTGTATCGTTTAGGCGCGAAAAGCATGTTATCATGGGTGGACCTGATGGTGGTGATGGTGGAAAGGGTGGTAGTATCTTTTTTAGAGTAGATAAAAATACGCACACACTATCTCACTTTAGAGGCTCAGGCAATATCAAAGCAAAAAATGGGCAACCAGGAATGGCAAGAAAGTGCTATGGTAAACAAGGAGAATCACTCGATGTTGTAGTGCCACCAGGAACACAAGTAGTTGATTTAGAGAGTGGTGAAGTTCTATTTGATCTAGTTGAGGATGGAGAGAGGATACTCTTTATTGAGGGTGGAAAAGGTGGACTTGGTAATGTGCATTTTAAGGGTCCAACAAATCAAAGACCTTCATACGCACAACCTGGCATAAATGGTAAAAGCACAGATGTAAGGCTAGAGTTGAAGCTTATAGCCGATGTTGGGCTTGTAGGCTTTCCAAATGTTGGAAAATCAACTCTTATTTCAGTCTTGTCAAATGCACAGCCCGAGATAGCAAACTATGAGTTTACAACACTAACCCCTAAACTAGGAGTGGTCGAAGCTGATAATTTTCAATCTTTTGTAATGGCAGATATTCCTGGTATCATAGAGGGTGCAAGCGATGGAAGAGGTCTTGGTCTTGATTTTTTAAAGCATATTGAGAGAACTAAATTCTCACTTTTTATGATAGATATTGCAAACTACAGAGGTCTTGAAGAGCAGTACAAAACTCTAAGAAATGAGATTGAAAATTTTTCTGAAAAGCTCTCTAAAAATGGATATGCAATAGCACTAACAAGAAGTGATGCACTAAGCAGCGAGGAAGTAAAAGAGAAGACAAAAGAGTTTATAGAGATGCTTGGTCTAAAGCCAAATAAAAATGGCAAGCATTTTGGTTTTGAGAGCGATTTGCCTGCATATTGTCAAAACACGCAGAACTTTGAAGGGTATGATAGTTCATTGCCATATTTTATAATACCACTATCTTCAATTGCAAGAAAAAATTTAGATGCTATTAAGTACGCACTTTTAGCCGTAGTAAGTGAGATAAGAAAATCAGGATAGTCATATGAGGGTTGTTGTCAAGGTTGGAAGCCATGTTTTAAGCGAAGAGAGCTATATAGAAGATAGAAGAATGTCTAATTTAGTTGAGTTTTTAGTTGAGCTTATGGGTGGATATGAGGTTATATTAGTTAGTTCAGCTGCAGTTGCTGCTGGGTATTCTAAGCTAAAAATAGACAAAAAACTCCTCTCAAATAGACAAGCTATAGCCGCAGTAGGTCAACCACACCTAATAGAGATGTACAATAAAATATTAGCAAAATATGATAAAATTGGTGCACAAGTTCTTTTGACTGCAGATGATTTTGATTCTCAAAAAAGAACACAAAATGCAAAAAGCACAGTTGATACTCTTATAGAACATGGTGTATTGCCAATCATAAATGAGAATGATGCAACAGCTATAGAGGAGTTAGTATTTGGGGATAATGACCAGCTTTCCGCTCATGTTGCACACTATTTTGAAGCAAATCTGCTTATAATTCTATCTGATATAGATGGCTATTACGATAAAGATCCCAATATATATAGTGATGCTATTGCGAAAAAAGTTGTAAATAGTATTTGCAAAGAGGAGTTGGAGCTACCAGTAAGCAGTGGAAGTGAGTTTGCGACAGGTGGCATAGTTACAAAGCTAAAAGCAGCAGATTTTTTACTAAAAAAAGAGTCCTCCATGTTTATGGCAAGTGGTTTTGATTTGAGCGATATTAGGAGCTATATGTTTGACAAAGTTCACAAAGGTGGGACGCTCTTTACATGTAGGAGTATCTAGTGCGAGTAGTTTTTATGGGAACTCCAGACTATGCTACGCATATACTAAAAGAGTTGCTTACATGTAAGGAGATAGAGATTCCTTTACTTGTAACTCAACCAGATAAACCAGCAGGAAGGGGACGAAATTTAAACCAACCGCATACTAAATCTTTTATCCTAAAAAACTCTTTTAAAGTCGATATATATCAACCAAGAACACTTAAGAGTATAGATAGTTTCGAGTACATAAACTCTTTTAAGCCAGATTTTATAATCGTTGCTGCTTATGGACAGATACTTCCAAAAGAGATACTTAGTATTGCACCTTGTATAAATCTACATGCTTCATTACTGCCAAAGTATAGGGGTGCTAGTCCAATTCAGCTATCTCTATTAAATGGCGATAAGTTTGCTGGAGTAACTGCTATACTCATGGAGGAAGGGCTAGACACAGGAGATATGTTAGGTTTTTCATACTTTAAGCTTGATGAACATATAAGGGTGGAGAGTCTTTTTGAACAACTCTCATTTATGGCTGCAAAATTGACTAAAAAAATATTGGAAAACTTTTACAATTTAGAGCCAATGGAGCAGAAAGGTTCTGACACAAGCTATGCAGGAAAGATAAAAAAATCTGACGGACTTGTCTCTTTTTCTAATGATACAGCAAGCGAGATATACTCAAAATTTAAAGCGTATAGTTCATGGCCAGGCTTGTTTCTTGAATCAGGATTAAAGCTAAAAGATATAGAGGTGGCAGAATTGCACAGTAGTCAAAAACCAAACACCATAATATCTATCAATGAAAATGTTATTGTTGCATGTAAAGAGGGTGGCTTAAAGCTAAAATTCCTTCAGTCGCCTTCAAAAAAAGAGATGAGTGCGGTTGAGTATATAAGAGGAAAAAGGTTAGATATTGGAAATTCAATGGTTTAAGCATCTTCCTTCAACTCATAAATATCTCACAAAGATGATAAAAGATAGCTTGATAAAGCCCCCAAAAGCTGTCGCAGTTGACTTTCAAAGCGATGGAGTGGGTAGTAGAGGCAGCAAATGGGAGGGAGATGAAGGAAATCTCTATCTCTCTTTTTGTGTAAAAGAGAAACACCTGCCAAAAGATTTAAAACTAGAATCAATTTCAATATACTTTTCATATCTTTTGAAAGAGGTTTTGTATGAACTAGGCTCGACTATATGGATAAAATGGCCAAATGATTTTTATATAAAAAACTCAAAAATAGGCGGAGTTATAACTACTAAAATTGAAGATACAATTATAGGTTCGATTGGTCTAAACATACTCCATGCACCAGAGCAATTCGGCACTTTAGACATACAAATAACACCACAAAAACTCTCAAAACTATTTTTAGAAAAACTCTCAAAAAAAATTTCATGGAAGAATGTTTTTAGCAAATATAAGGTAGAATTTCAAAATAGTCTTGGTTTTACTTTCCATTTGGACGGTAAAAAAAAATCATTAGCAGACGCTAAGCTTTTAGAGGACGGCTCTATAGAGATAGAAAACAAACGGGTATATAGCCTGAGATAAAGATATGTTTTTGGGCAAAAAGGAGATAGTTAAGTGGGCGAAATTATAGCTATAGCAAATCAGAAGGGTGGAGTAGGTAAAACTACAACAGCAGTTAATTTAGCTGCATCCCTTGCCGTCGCAGAGAAAAGAGTTTTATTGATAGATATTGATCCACAATCAAATGCAACAACAGGTCTAGGAATTCATAGGAGTGATTATGAATATAACATATATCATGTTCTTATTGAGAGAAAGAAGTTATCACAAATTATTTTAAAAACCTCACTTCCAAAGCTAGACCTTGCTCCATCGAACATAGGTTTAGTAGGCGTTGAAAAAGAGTTTTATGATGCTAAAACACAAGGCAGAGAGCTTATTTTAAAGTCAAAAATTGAGGAGATAAAAGATCAATATGACTATATAATTATCGATTCACCTCCTGCTCTTGGAAGTATCACTATAAACGCTCTTGGTGCCGCAAACTCTGTAATTATTCCAATTCAGTGTGAGTTTTTTGCGCTAGAGGGTTTAGCACAGCTCTTAAATACTGTAAAGCTTATAAAAAGAACAATTAACCCAAAGCTTGAGATAAAAGGATTTCTTCCTACTATGTTTAGTATGCAAAACAACTTATCTAAACAGGTTTTTGCAGATCTTAAGCAGCACTTTAAAAATAAGCTATTTGTTGATGAGAAGACATCAAACTTTGTAGTAATTCCTAGGAATATAAAACTAGCAGAGTCACCAAGTTTTGGAAAACCAATTATCCTTTATGATGTACAATCGCCAGGGTCAAAAGCGTACCAAAACTTAGCAAACTCAATATTGGCAAGTTAGTTATGGCAGTAAAAAAAGCACTAGGGCGTGGGTTGGGGACTATTTTTGAAGATGTAGAAGATGCTTATAAAAAAGAGATGGGAAATTCTCAGGACTTAGTTAGAGAGATTGATGTTAATAAGATTTCACCAAATCCGTATCAGCCTAGAATCTATTTCAATGAAGAGTCGATAAAAGAGCTTAGTGAGTCTATCAAAAAACATGGGCTTCTTCAGCCTATAATTGTTATAGAGAAAGATGATGATTATATGCTTCTTGCTGGAGAGAGAAGACTTCGTGCTACTAAAGAGGCGGGCTTGGATACTATACGAGTGATTGTAGCTGATATTGAGTCAGAAAACTTAAGAGAGCTCGCTCTGATTGAGAATATTCAACGAGAAGATTTAAATCCAATTGAGTTAGCAGTTGCATATAAAGAGCTCATTGAAGAGTATAGTATCACTCAAGATGGTCTTTGTGAAATTATAAAAAAGAGTCGTACGCAGATAACAAATACTCTAAGATTGCTATCTCTTACAGAAAAAACAAAAAAATTGATTGCAATGGATAGCCTCTCTCAGGGCCATGCAAAAGTTATAGTTGGGTTAGATTCACAAAACGAAAAGATGGTAGTAGATACAATTTTAGGACAAAAGTTGAGTGTTAGAGATACTGAAAAGTTAGTAAAAAAATTTAAATCTCCTAAAAAAACCAATCAAGAAAAGCCACCTTTAAAAGAGAGTTTAGAGTTTGCATTGTTGCAGAAGAGGTTAAAAAGTTTTGGCTTGAAGACAAAAATTAAAACCCATTCTATTACAATAGAGTTTGAAAATAGCAAATCAATCAGTAGGTTTTTAGAAAAAATTAACTAATTTACTGACCTTATGCACTATAATGAGCAAAACCCATTATAATAACAGGGGATAAGTTCCCTACAGCCCCTAAAGCTACGAAAACTAGCGAATAGCGGTTTCACGAAGTGAAAAGTTTCTGTGAAAAGTATGATTTTTGAGAAATAAGTGCGTAAGGTCAGTAATTTAATAAAAAATTTTAGTTAATAATGTTAAAATCCGCACGCACAATTTTAATTATGTCTATTTTATAATAGTCATTGGTCAATCAATAGATTTTTTGCAAAACTGCCTCACTCAAACTTGCCTATGAGTTGCTAAGACTATCAGGAGTTTTGCAAGAAATCTAATAAAAAGGAGCAAAAATATGTTGGAATTCAGCCCTGTTATTTCGCTAGTTACTATATTTGTATTTTTTACTTTGATGATAGTTCTTAACAAGATACTATATAGACCGCTTTTGGAGTTTATTGATAAAAGAGATGACTCAATAAAGCGCGATTTGGAAAATGCAGGTAAAAATAGCAGTGATGTCGAGGCTTATTATAATGAGGCTAATCAAATTATCCTCAAAGCGAAAGCTGAAGCGGGAAAGATCAGAGAAGATGCTTTAAACAAAGCAAGAGAGAGTGCCATTGGTAGAGTAGAGCAAAAACAAGATGACTTAGAGAGAGAGTATGCCTCGTTTTTGAAGAGCTTAGAAGTGGATACGAAAGAGCTACAAGAGAGCTTGAGTGCAAATATACCTCTTTTTAGAGATGGTATTAAGCAAAAACTTAGCAGTATATAGGGAGACTAGATGAAATTAAAATATATTTTGGCTCTTTTATTGCCAGCAGTTTTGTTTGGGGGAGGTGATGGTCCTGTTAGTATAACAGACACAGATATTGTTCCAAGATTAATCAACTTTATCATATTTGTATCCATACTATACTATCTTTTAGCAAAACATATAAAAAAAGCTTATAAAAATAGAATAGCAGGTATAGCTGATAGGCTAGACTCAATACAAACTAAAGTAAAAGAGTCAGTTAAGGCAAAGCGGAGTGCCCAGTCAAAAGTTGAAGAGGCAAAAGTCAATGCACACTCACTAGTAGAGACTTCAAAAAAAGAGGCACAGCTTATTGCAAATAAAATAGTAAGCGATACAGACTTTGAGCTTCAAAATTTAGAGAAAAGCTATAAAGAGAAGATTGATGTTGAAAGAAGAAGAGTGGCAAGGGACACTGTTAGCTCTATTTTAGATAGTATGTTCGATAAAGACTCTATATCTATAGATAGAGATGAGCTTGTAAAAATTGTTTTAAAAAGGGTTGCATAATGAAAAGCATTATTGCAAAAAAATATGTAAATGCCCTATTGAAGAGCTGTAGTGACTCTGAGATGAGCTTAGTTGAAAACTCTATAAATAGGATTTCAGATGCTTTTAATTCTGAAAAGTTTAACAACATAATACTCTCTCCAGATTTAAGCAGTGAAAAAAAGGAGGAGTTTGTTTTATCTCTATTAGAAGAAAGAGATGAAAAAACCTTCAACTTAATAAAACTGTTAACACTAAATAATCGTCTACCTTTGATACCAGTTATAGCAAAAGAGTTAAAGTATCAAATCTCACTAAAAAGCAACTCTTTCGAAGGTAAAATCATAAGCAATTTCGAGATAAGTACAGAGCAAATAGCTAAATTAGAAGATGATTTTAGTAAAAAATTTAGTGCGAATATAAAGTTAAATAGTGTGGTGAGTGATTATTCAGGTATTAAAATTCAGCTAGATGACCTAGGAGTTGAGGTTAGTTTTTCACTTGATAGACTAAAATCTCAAATGGTTGAGCATATTTTAAAAGCAATTTAGCCTAAGCTAGAGGAGAAATCAGACAAAACTCTTCGCAAAGCGAAAGCTTTAGTGAGAGGAATTTAACTTAAGCTTGCTTGAGTTAAAGGAGAAATTAAATAGATAAGGAGTGGTTGTGGGAGCAAAAATGAAGGCTGATGAGATTAGTTCGATTATTAAAGAGCGTATTGATAATTTTGAGCTCAATATTGATATTGAAGAGACTGGAAAGGTAATTTCTGCTGCAGATGGTGTTGCAAATGTTTATGGACTAAATAATGTAATGGCTGGAGAGATGGTTGAGTTTGAGAATGGTGAAAGAGGCATGGCTCTTAACCTAGAAGAGTCTAGTGTTGGGATAGTTGTTCTTGGTAGCTCTAAAGGGATAAAAGAGGGAACCTCGGTTAAAAGACTCTCAAGACTACTTCGTGTACCTGTTGGTGATGCACTTATTGGACGAGTTGTAAACTCTCTTGGGGATCCAATTGATGCAAAAGGACCAGTTGAGGCAAATGAGTCAAGATTTGTTGAGGAGAAAGCTCACGGTATTATGGCAAGAAAGTCAGTACATGAGCCACTTCAAACGGGTCTTAAAGCGATTGATGCATTAGTGCCAATCGGAAGAGGGCAAAGAGAGCTTATTATTGGCGACAGACAAACTGGTAAAACTACAGTTGCAATTGATACAATCATCAATCAAAAAGGTCAAGATGCTATATGTATATATGTTGCTATTGGCCAAAAGCAATCAACAGTAGCACAAGTTGTAAAAAAGCTTGAAGAGCATGGAGCTATGGAGTATACTATCGTTGTTAGTGCAGGTGCTTCTGATTCAGCAGCACTTCAATACCTTGCTCCTTATGCTGGAGTTGCTATGGGTGAGTACTTTAGAGACAACTCTCGCCATGCACTCATAGTCTATGATGATCTCTCTAAGCATGCAGTTGCATATCGCGAGATGTCACTTATTCTTCGTCGTCCTCCTGGTCGTGAAGCCTATCCTGGAGATGTTTTTTATCTTCACTCAAGACTTCTAGAGAGGGCTGCAAAAGTAAATGATGAGTTAGGAGCAGGTTCACTTACAGCTCTTCCTATCATAGAGACTCAAGCTGGCGATGTTAGTGCATATATCCCTACAAATGTTATATCAATCACGGATGGACAGATTTTCCTAGAGTCAGACCTGTTTAATTCAGGCATTCGTCCAGCAATCAATGTTGGTCTATCTGTATCTCGTGTTGGTGGAGCTGCTCAGATTAAAGCTACTAAGCAAGTTGCGGGAACTCTTAGACTAGACCTTGCACAGTATCGTGAGCTTCAAGCATTTGCTCAATTTGCAAGTGACTTGGATGAATCAAGCAGAAAGCAACTTGAGAGAGGTGAGAGAATGGTTGAGATTCTAAAACAGGCTCAATACTCTCCACTGCCTGTTGAAAAACAAGTTATAATTATCTATGCTGGCGCGAAAGGTTTTCTTGATGACATTGAGGTTAGCGAAGTTACTTGTTTTGAGACAGAGCTATACCCATTTGTAGAGGCTAAATATCCAGAAATTCTTGAGCAAGTTAGAAGTAAGAAAAAGCTAGATAAAGAGATCGAAGATATGCTAGCAAAAGCACTGAATGAATTTAAAGCAACATTTGCTGTAAATTAGGAAGAGACAATGTCAAATCTTAAAGAGATAAAGAGAAAAATTAAAAGTGTCGAAAACACGAGAAAGACAACTAGAGCTATGAAGCTAGTTTCAACCGCAAAGTTGAACCGTGCAAAATTAGCTGCTCAACAATCAAGGGTCTATGCTGATAAAATTAATGAGGTTCTCTCAGAGATATCTTATAAAATTAATCAATATAAAGTTGATGGAATAGAGAGTCGTTTTTTCAATGAGATAACCACGCTTAAAAAAGTAGATATTGTTTTTGTGACAGCTGACAAGGGATTATGTGGCGGTTTCAATATACAGACCATCAAAGAGGTTACTAGACTTTTAGAAGAGTATAGAGCTCAAAAAATCAAAGTTCGTTTAAGATGTGTTGGGAAAAAGGGTATAGCTTTTTTTAAATTCCAAGAGATAGAGTTACACTGCGAGTATATTGGCGTAAGCTCATCTCCTACTTATGAGAAGGCACAAGAGGTTATATCTGAAGCAGTTGAAGATTTTAAAAATGGAGTAACTGATAAGGTTATTCTTATTCATAACGGATATCTAAATATGATCTCTCAGGAGCTAAAAGTTAATGATATTGTTCCTGTATCAGTTCCAAAAAGTTATGAATCTGATTCAAAATCACTGATGGAGTTAGAGCCAGAAGAGGATGAGACGATATTAGAGTCTCTAATTAAAAAGTATTTTGAGTACAATATGTATTATTCACTCATAGACTCCTTAGCAGCGGAGCATAGTGCAAGAATGCAGGCTATGGAGAATGCAACAAACAATGCAACAGAGAGAGTAGACATGTTGACTTTGGTTTATAACAAAGCCAGACAAGAGAGTATCACTACTGAATTAATAGAGATTATCAGTGGTGTTGAATCAATGAAATAAAATAGGGAGAATATTTATGAATGGAGTAATCAGCCAGATTATGGGTCCGGTTGTTGATGTTGATTTTGAAGACTACCTTCCACAAATCAATGAAGCTATTGAGGTAAACTATGAAGTAGAGGGAGAAGCAGCAAGATTAATACTTGAAGTTGCAGCTCATCTAGGCGATAATCGCGTTAGAACGATTGCTATGGACATGAGTGAGGGTCTTACTCGTGGCATAACAGCAAAAGCACTAGGTGGTCCTATAAAAGTTCCAGTAGGAAAAGAGGTTTTAGGTAGGATTTTTAATGTTATCGGAGATGTCATAGATGAGGGTGAGAGTGTAGAACCGACTGATAGTTGGTCAATACATAGAGATCCTCCTCCTTTTGAAGATCAAAGTACAAAGAGTGAGATTTTTGAAACAGGCATTAAAGTAGTTGACCTGCTTGCCCCTTATGCAAAAGGTGGTAAAGTAGGGCTATTTGGTGGTGCTGGTGTTGGAAAGACTGTTATTATTATGGAGCTTATTCACAATGTAGCATTTAAGCATAGTGGTTACTCAGTTTTTGCTGGTGTTGGAGAGAGAACTAGAGAGGGAAATGACCTCTACCATGAGATGAAAGACTCAAATGTACTAGATAAAGTTGCACTATGTTATGGACAGATGAGTGAGCCTCCAGGAGCAAGAAATCGTATTGCGTTGACTGGTCTTACAATGTCTGAGTATTTTAGAGATGAGATGGGGCTTGATGTTCTTATGTTTATCGACAATATCTTTAGATTCTCTCAAAGTGGAGCTGAGATGTCTGCTCTACTTGGGCGAATACCTTCAGCAGTTGGTTATCAGCCAACACTTGCAAGTGAGATGGGTCAATTTCAAGAGAGAATTACTTCAACCAAAAAAGGCTCAATCACCTCTGTTCAAGCAGTGTATGTTCCTGCAGATGATTTGACAGATCCTGCTCCCGCAGCAGTTTTTGCTCACCTCGATGCTACTACGGTACTTAATCGCTCCATTGCTGAGAAGGGTATCTATCCAGCAGTTGACCCTCTTGATTCGAGCTCTCGTATGCTTGATCCACAAATCATAGGAGCAGATCACTATGAGGTAGCTCGTGGAGTTCAAGCCGTTCTTCAAAAGTATAAAGACCTTCAGGATATTATCGCAATTCTTGGTATGGATGAGCTTAGCGAAGAGGATAAGGTAGTGGTTAATCGTGCAAGAAAAATAGAGAGATTTCTCTCTCAGCCATTTTTTGTTGCAGAGGTGTTTACAGGTAGCCCTGGAAAGTATGTAAGCTTAGAGGACTCAATTTCTGGATTTAAAGGCATCATTGATGGAAAGTATGATGACCTTCCTGAGGCAGCATTTTATATGACTGGTGGAATTGAAGAGGTAGTAAAGAAAGCTGAAAAACTCAAAAGTTAGATAAGCAACATTTTTCGCAAAGAGAGTGATTTGCTGAAGCAAACCGCTTCACTTCACAAGAGTGAGAGGAATTTTTTAGGAGCTTAGCTCCTAAAAAAGGAGAAATTAAACAGTA
>CAZXOZ010000040.1:0-6597 GCA_964642805.1 uncultured Sulfurospirillum sp.
GATGATCTTAAAAAAGGCCTTAAAGAGGAGTCTTTTTTGCATATAGATGACGACAATGAGTGGATAGTTATAGACTTAGGAGATATCCTAATCCATCTTATGACACCTCAGTATCGCTCAAGATACAATATAGAAGAGTTTCTCTCAGAGCATGATGAAGAGATGAAAAAAATTAGGCAAATTGCACTAGAGGAAGACTAGGGAGGACTACATCCTCTCTTTGGCTTTTATGCCAATCAGACTAAGTCCTGCTTTGATACTTACACCAACCATAGCAAAGAGTTTTAAAAACTTATCTTCATCTTTTTCGCCTACTACTCTATTTTCATTGTAAAATTTATGCAGACTCGCACTAAGAGTTTTTAAATACTCTATTAGTTTTTGTAGCTGCCTTGACTCAAAAGCATCCTCTAAAACTTCTGGTAGCAAAAGTGCACTATAGAGAAGATTTGCTGCATCGTCGCTTAGGTTTTCTAATTTTATATCTTTAATATCTTCAGTAGTTTTACCGCTCTTTTTAAATATTTGATTAATTCTTGCATGTGCATAGTTTATATAGAAAACAGGATTTGAGCTATCCTCTTGCTTAAACATATCGACATCAAAATCCAGATGAGTATCACTCTTTTTGCTTAAAAATACAAACCTCAAAGCATCACTCCCAATATCCCTAACCACATCACTCATCAAGATAAAATTACCAGCTCGCTTACTCATCCTATAAGGTTCACCACCTTTAAGAAGTGCAACCATCTGAGATAAAATTACCTCTAGTTTTTTCTCATCATATCCTAAAAAATGAACAGAAGACTTTACTCGAGTGATATATCCGTGGTGGTCTGCTCCCCAAATATTTATATAGTGGTCATAATCTCTTTGAAATTTGTCATCATGATAGATAACATCACCAGCTAGATAGGTAGGTCTTCCATCTTCTCTTATAACTACTCTATCTTTCTCATCACCCAATTCAGTTGAGCGAATCCAAATTTTTCCATCTTTTTCATAAGTTTTATCTGACTTTTTTAACTTCTTAAAACTCTCATTCCATCTACTGTATAGAGATTTTTCACTTACAAACTGCTCAAATTCAATACCAATATCAACTAGGTTTGACTTGATAAGAGCTACCATCTTATCTTTGCCCCAAACAGAGAGTTTTTCTATGCCTGCCTCATCTTCAAAGATAGCTGAGCCTAGCTCTTTATCTGCCTCTAAAGCCAAGTCAACTATATACTCTCCTCGATAAAACTCTTCTGGCCAATCTACGGCTACATGCAAGACCTTTTCTCTTCCTGCTAGATATATAGAGAGTCCCAACATCTCCATCTGACTTCCTGCATCATTTATATAGTATTCACTTGTAATTTTGTAGCCTAGATGTCTTCCTATGCGACAAAGCGAATCTCCAAGAACTGCACCTCTAGCATGTCCTATATGAAGAGGACCTGTTGGGTTTGCACTTACAAACTCAAGAAGTATAGACTTTTGCTTATCGGATTTTGCAAAATCTTTTTCGTTTACTATAGCCTGCGATGCAAGCTTATCTAAAAACTCCTCACTAAGCTTAAAGTTGATATACCCCTTTATGGCCACTACCTCTTTAAATATTGCACAGTTTTTAAACTTTTTACACAACTCATCTGCAATGATTATTGGGGATTTTTTTAACTCTTTTGCTAAAGAGAATGCTATTGGCGTTGCGTAGTGACCAAAAGAGAAATCTTTTGGCTTCTCTAAAACAAACTCACTCTTCAATTCGTTTTGTATGGCTTCTATTACCTGTTTTTTCAATCTTCTACCTGATTAAGCTTGTTTAATCTCTTCTGCTTTTTGAGCAGATACAGTATCTTCTTTTCCTTCTATCTTCTCATCAGCTTGCTTTTTGATCTCTTCATCCTCTTTCATCTCACTCTTAAAACCCTTAATCCCTTTACCAATACCTTTTGCAAGGTCTGGAATCTTCTTTGCTCCGAAAAGCAATACTACAATCGCTAAAATTATCAGTAGTTCTGGCATACTTGGAACACCCATGCTCTCTCCTTTTTCATTATCAACTAAAGCTTATTATATCATTATATTCTTAAGGGCATCTCTAATTGAACCCTCTGAAAATTTGATAGTTAATCAGAGGGTTCAATTAGCCCACAAGCTCATAAACTCTCCAGTATCAATTAGGTCTGTTTTACACTTAGATGATATTGTAATTGCTGTAAGCTTTTTTAATGTTTTTTTAAAATCGTCATTTATAAGTATATAGTCATACTCTCTTACTCTTGTCATCTCTGAAATTGCATTGTTTATTCGTTTTTCTATCGACGCTTTTGAGTCTGCTCCTCTTTTTATTAGTCTTGATTTTAACTCATCTCTATTTGGTGTTGTTAGAAAAATAGAGGTAATAACCCTTCCAAACTTCTCTCTAGCTATCTTATGACCCTGTACATCGATATCTAAGACTACGAGTTTTCCATCGCTTAGAGCTTTTAAAATATGTTTTAAAGATGTTCCATAGTAGTTATCATGCACTTTTGCCCACTCTAAAAAAAGACCCTCTTCTATATCTCTTTCGAACTCTTCTTTTGATACAAAGTGGTAGTTTATACCGTCAGTCTCACCCTCTCTTGTGGCTCTCGTTGTAGTAGAGATAGAAAAATGAATATTATCAACCATCTCTAGCATCTCACTCACCAATGAACTTTTGCCAGAACCACTAGGTCCTGATATAATCAACATAGCTCCTTTGCTCACTAAATATCCTCTTCAAATGTTATAGATACATTTACTCTCATGCCCTTAAGTACCTCTTTAATTGAGCTCTCACTCAATACACTTCTTATGCTACTACTTACTTTTTCTTCTATCTCTTTTTCTATATCTATCTGCTCATCTTCTTCTTCTTTTTCTTGAGACTCTTCGCAACTCTCTTCAAGAGCCTCTACTTCACCACCTAGTGCCTTTATGAGCTCATCTTCTCCTATATCTTCGATTGAAGATACTATATCCCCATCTAGCTCTTGCGACTCTATCTCCCTAACTATTTCTAAATCATCTTCAACTTCTGTCACTACTAAACTATCATCTAAATCGTTAGTTTCCTCTTTTAGGTCAATATTTTCATCATCATTTTCAAAATCTTGAGGCTCTTCTTTGTCATCTTGACTCTCCTTATCGAGCTCTAAGACTTCATCTTTTTCATCCTCTTTAAAATCATCTAAGTCAAACTCTTCAATAGACTCATCTTTGTCTTCCTCTTTTAGTATTTCACCCGTATATCCATCTAAAGTCACTTGCTCTTCTCTATCTTCATCTAATTCAAATTCATCTTCTAATAGTTTTTTAACTTCATCTATCTCTTCACTGTCCAAAATTGAATCTAGCTCTTCACTGTCTATATTGTCCCTCTCGCCTATACCGTTCTCCTCTTCATTCTGCTTTAACATCTCAGCATCAAGCTCACTGTCAAGTTCGACATCATCTAATTTCATCTCGCTACTATCTACTCCATGCTCTCTCTCTTCGAGTCTGCTCAAATCTGCCTCATTATCAACTACATCTTCCTCTTCTAAATCTAAATCATCTATACTCTCTAACTCAATATCATCTAAATCAATATCAATTTCCTCATCTTCTAAATTTATCTCTTTACCACTAGCCTCAACTTCTAAATCAGATACTTTACCACTATCTTCACTCTGAACTCTTGAAACCAAATCAATAAAATCTGTCGGAAGAAATGGTTTTTGTAAAATATAATCAATATTTTCAGGCTTTTTCTCACCTCTTGGAACTATACAGATAAAATTTCTAGAGAATCCAGACTCTCTTAGGCTATCTATAGCAATCTCATCATATAATTCACTATCAACAAAAACAATATTGTAACTCTCTAAAGGTAGGTCTTCAAACGAAGCTACTTCATCAATCTCATATCCAAGCTTCTGCGTGCTTAGTACAATAAGTCTTGACACTGCTGGATGTCTGTTTACTAGAAGAAAATGCATATTTGGCTCCTAAAATTTAGAATGGTTATGCTATTCTAGTACAAAATAGATTAGGATTATATAAATAGTATAGTTAATCTATTGATTGCTTCAAGCATCTCTCTTTTAAAAACTAGCATTATAGAGGCAAGAGATATTATCATCACAAAAAAAGCGACCATTATTTTTATAGGAAAACCAACAACAAGAAGGTTAAATGACGGCATAGTTTTCATAAGCATGCCAAAAACAATGTCGGCTAAAAGCGATATTCCTATAACTGGAAAGGAGAGTATAAAACCAAAAATAAACATATTGGTAACTGCCCCAACAAGATAAGTCCAAATATGATATGTTGGATAGAAGCCCCCTAGAGGTATAAACTCTAGCGACTCTACAATAAAAAGCAGCATTAGATGATGACCATTAAAACTAAGAAGTATAACTAGAGCGAGTATAGTAAAAAAAGTGCTAACTAAAGGGGTGGCTACGCCAGTTTGTGGATCCATCAAGCTTGCCATCGTAAAGCCCATGACAAATGAGATATTCATACCTGCTATCTGTAGCATAGCAAACACTATAATTAAAAAAAGTCCCGCTATGAACCCCAGCATAACCTCGCTTACAAGTGCTAAAAAAAGAGCTGCAACACCAAACTCAATATCTGGAATAGTGGCCATCGGAAAAAGAAATATGGTCATAAAAAAAACCATTCCAGTCTTGATAGACATCGGTATTCTCATATGAGAGAAAAATGGAAAAAATGCAAAAAGCCCACTTAGTCTTGTAAAAAGTAGCAAAAATAGTATAACTTGATCTTGACCTATAAATTCAATTAGAGAGTGCATTTTGTGCTACATTTATCCGCCAAATTATTGTCATGAGTTACTAAAAGGAGTGTTGCACTGTTTTGCTCTATATATTCAAATAAAATATTCATAACTTCATCCGCAGTCTTGTTGTCAAGATTTCCTGTTGGTTCGTCTGCAAATATTATCTTAGGTTTTTTCGACAATACTCTTGCGATTGAAATTCGTTGTTGTTGACCACCTGAAAGTTCGCCTACCTTTTGCTTTAGAGTATTTGTAATACCTAGTTTCTCCATCAAATCATCATCCATGGAGGTGTTATTTAGCAAAGTGGCAAGCTCTATATTTTCATAAGCACTAAACCCTTTAAAAAGGTAGTGAGATTGAAAAATAATCCCTACAGACTCTCTTCTTACCCTTAAAATATCTCTATTTTTTTGACTATACAGATTCTTTCCAAAAAGATTTACTTCGCCAGAATCAGGCTTTAAAAGAGTTGCACAGATATGCAAAAGTGTAGATTTACCGCTACCACTCACACCAACTATAGAGAGAGACTCTTTTGAATTTAAAGTAAAATTTATATCAGAAAAAAGATTGCATTCAAAGGAGTGTGAAAGATTTTTTACTTCTAAAAGAGGTGTCACCCTAGAGTCTCCTTTGTACATAGAGCAAAGCCCTAGTAGAAGTTCCTTTCACTAAAGCTTTTCCCTGTTTAGGCAAGAATATTTTGCTTGTAAGATTTGTTAGCCTAGTTGTCCTGCTACTTCAGCAGCAAAATCTTCAGTTTTTTTCTCAAGCCCATCACCAAGCTCATATCTAACAAGCTCAACAAGCTCAATTTTTCCACCAAACTCTTTTGACTTCTCTTTGATGACTTGCTCTATAGTTTTTTTGTCATCCATCACAAAAAATTGGCTCAGAAGTGTCATCTTTTGATCCAACTGAGTATTGTCGGCGATAAATCTCTCAATCTGGCCTGGAACAATTCTATCCCAAATTTTTTCTGGTTTTCCTTGAGCTTTTAACTCAGCTTCTATATCTGTCTTAGCTTGAGCCATCACCTCATCAGTAAGTTGAGACATACTAACATATGTAGGAATTTTAAGCTCGTGCTTTTTAAGTCTTCTTAACTCTTCGTTCTGCTTTTCGATATCTGCCTTCATGCCAATAGTCTCTTGCTCAACAAAATCAAAATCAAGCTCACTATAGCATAAAAAAGATGGCTTCATAGCAGCGGCATGCATGCAAAGTTGCCTTATAAACTCTCTACTCTTGAGTGCGACTTTAACATTTTCACAATTTGCCTTAATAGCAACACCAACTCTACCATTTGAGTGAGCATAGCCATTTACAACTGAGGTCTCATTAGCACTAAGTGTTACAAATCTTCTTACAACAATCTTCTCACCGATAGCAGCAACTTTGCTACTTAAATAGTTTTCAAATTTTTCAGCACCTATAGTCGTACTCATAAGAGCTTCGGCGTCAGTTGCACTATTTGCTTGAATGTGAGCTGTTATCTCTTTTGTAAGATTGATAAAATTTTCATTTTTTGCAACAAAATCTGTCTCTGAGTTAATCTCGGCAATAGTTGCCGCCTTGTCAGTTGTCACAATCTGAACAAGTCCTTCAGCAGCAATTCTATCTGCTTTTTTAGCGGAACTACCGAGTCCTTTTTCTCTTAAAATTGATGTTGCTTTTTCCATATCACCCTCAGCACTTACAAGGGCTTTTTTACAATCCATCATGCCAGCACTAGTCGCAACTCTGAGCTCTTTGACTAATTTTGCAGTAATTTCAACCAT
>CAZXOZ010000040.1:6697-13077 GCA_964642805.1 uncultured Sulfurospirillum sp.
CAGCACTAGTCGCAACTCTGAGCTCTTTGACTAATTTTGCAGTAATTTCAACCATAACTATGCTTCCTTTGTTGTTTCTTCTGTTGTTTCTTCTGTTGTTTCTTCTGCTTTTCCCTCAGCTACAGCCTCTTTTACAATCTCAGCTCTCTCCTCTTCTTCAACTAGAGCAACTTGCTCCTCTTCTGGTTCAGCCTCATCTTGTGCCTTTATCTCTTTGCCCTCATTGATGGCCTCTCTCATCTCTCTACAAAATAGCTGAATTGAACGAATAGCATCGTCATTGCCAGGGATTGGATAATCAACAACATCAGGGTCACAGTTAGTGTCCAATGGAGCAACAATTGGGATACCAAGTCTTCTTGCTTCCAATACTGCTATATTCTCTTTTACGGTATCAATTACAAAAATCATATCAGGCGTACCCTTCATGTCTCTAATTCCGCCAAGATAGTCTAGTAGCTTAGATTTTTTTCTACGAAGCATAAGAGCCTCTTTTTTCGTAAGCAACTCGATCTGACCATCCTCTTCCATCTTTTCAATAATCTCAAGTTTTCTAATTGATTGTTTAATTGTATTCCAATTTGTAAGCATTCCGCCTAACCATCTATGGTTTACATAAGGCATACCGCAAGCGATAGCTGCTTCTTTTACTGCATTGCTTGCTTGTTTTTTCGTACCTACAAAAAGTATAGTTTTTCCCTCTGCTGCTACATCTCTTACTATGTTGTAAGTGTGTCTAAAGTACCTTAAAGTCTTTTGCAAATCTATAATATAGATATTTTTTCTCTCACCAAAAATGAATTTTTTCATTTTTGGATTCCATCTTCTAGTCTGGTGTCCGAAATGCACACCACACTCTAGTAAATCCTTCATTGTTACCATGAAGTCTCCTTGTAATTTAATTTTTGGTTTAGCCTCCACACCCATCAACACAAGCAGATATTTCTACAATGTGCAACCTAAAAGGATTGGTGCGTGCGAGATTGAGTCGTGATTATATATAAAATTTGTTTAAGATATGCTTTTAATTCTCTTTTTATATGTTTTTAAATCAACTTTGATTAAAGTTGTAAATTAAAACTAAATTAAACCGATATATCTGCTATGTAGGATATCGTAATAAAGGTGTTTTGTGAAAAATTGGATAGCACTATTAAAGACTTTTTTTGAAAAATCTCAAACATCTGCACATGTAAACAATCAAACAAGCGAAAGTACATATCTTAGAGCTTTTGAAAATAGCGGAATATATGCAAAATTAGATCCTTCATTTAATATAATATATGCAAATAGACAGTTTTGTCAAATAATGCATACCACAAAAAAGAAATCACTAGGTATTAACTTAGTAGATTTTATAAAAAATAATTTTCAAGAGATACTTGAAACCTTAAAGTATAAACAACTATGGGAAGGGACAAAAGCTTTCTTGACTTTTGATGGTGAAGAGATACACTTAAACTGCTCTTTTATACCTGTACTCAACAATAAAGAACTTTGTGAGGTTCTATTTTTAGCTACTGACATCACTGAACTAGTTCTAAGTAAAATCAATATTAGAAATAGTCTCTACCAAGATACTCTAACAAAACTTCCAAATAGACTGAAGCTTTTGACTGACAAAAACAACTTGCTAGTAGAAGATGAAACTACATTTATACTGTTCAACATAGACTCTTTTGATACCATAAACAACCTCTATGGAGATAGGTTTGGAGACAATATACTGATACAAGTAGCACAATGGCTACAAAAAAATCTACTTAATGCACAAACAAAACTATATAAACTAGAGGCTGATATATATACCATGCTTTGCTTTGAACCTATAGAGGAGAAGGTTCTTACAGCTTACCTAGGAGATGTTTCTGAAAAAATACAAAACCATAAATTTTTATATGATGGTGCTGAGATTGATATATCTATGACAATTGGTGCTTCGCAAGGTAGGATAAACCAGCTAAAGCTATCTCAAATTGCATATAAAGAGGCGAAGATATCTAAAAAATCATTTGCACTATATGATAAAAGTAGTAATAAAGAGAAAGAGTATAAAAGAAATATTAAAACTTCAAAAACAATAAAAAATGCGATAAAAAACGACTTAGTAGTTCCCTATTTTCAGTCAATTATGAGTATCAAAACAGGGAAAATAGAGAAGTACGAGTCGCTCATGAGGATAAAAGATGAATTAGGAAATATCCTCTCACCTCATGAATTCTTAAATATTGCTAAAAGTTCAAAAGCATACCCAAAACTCTCTCGCCTGCTTATACAAAAAAGTATAGCTAAGTTTAAGATATCCCCATTCGAATTCTCTGTCAATATATCGTCTTTAGATATTACAAACATAACTACAACAAAGTTTATATTAGATATTTTAGAAAAAAGTGGTATCGGCCCTTGGATGATTTTTGAAATTATCGAGAGTGAGGGCATCAAAAACTATGATGAGGTTATGAGTTTTATAGAGCAAGTCAAGTCTTATGGAGCCAAAATAGCGATTGATGACTTTGGCTCTGGCTACTCAAATTTTGAAAGATTGGTTGAACTTCAGGTAGATTTCATTAAGATAGATGGAAGTCTCATAAAAAATATAGACAAAAACGATGATATGAAAATAATTACAAAAACTATAGTTAACTTTGCAAAAGGGTTAAATATAAAAACTGTAGCTGAGTTCGTTCACTCTGAAGAGGTGCTAAATCAAGTCAAAGTATTAGGTATAGATTTTGCACAAGGTTACCATATAGGAAGGCCAAATGAATGTATCTAAAATAGCAAAACAAGCCATAAAAGACGAGCTTAACTATGAAAATAGTATAAATATAGAGCAGATACTTAAAAATAGTCCAAAGCTAAAAGAGCATGGTGCATCTTTTATAACACTAACTCAAAACGGTAAACTCAGAGGATGCATAGGCTCACTTGAAGCAAAACAGCCACTCATAGATGATATTATCTCTAATGCAAAAAATGCGGCTTTTCGAGACCCTAGATTTCCAAAATTAACTCAAGAGGAGCTTCAAACTATAGGTATAGAGGTCTCTATCTTAACAAAACCTAAGCCTTTAGAGTATAGTAGTATAGAAGATTTAAAAAAGAAAATCAGACCAAATATAGATGGAGTTATCCTAAAACTAAAATCAAATCAAGCAACATTTCTACCTCAAGTATGGGAAGAGTTGCCAGAGTTTGAAAGTTTTTTCGGACACCTTATGCATAAAGCTGGACTCCCAATGAGTAGCCTCAAAGATCGTCCAGAAATCTCTATTTATCAAGTAGAAAAGTATAGATAGTAGTTACTACCAAAAATCTACACTCTTTTCATCATATTTGCCACTCTTAATATCCTGCTCTATATCATCTAGTTTCTCTTTTAGAAAAACTGCCAATCTCTCTGATATCTCCCTATTCGAAGCCTCTGGAGTGCTCCAATTTGCAACTCTTATATTCTCCTTAAAGAGAGACTCTAGCTCATCTCTAATCTCATCTTTTCTACTATCTAAATCTTTTTGAACCGAGGATACTGGCTCTTTAGTTTTTTTGTCTGGAGCTTTTCTAGAGGGTGATTCCATTATCGGAACATACACCAATACATCACAAGTAGCTCTTTGTGCTAGATAAGATGCGGTAGAGCCAAAAACAAATGAGTTTAAATTATCTACACCTTTTGAGCCCAATACCAACAAATCTGCTCTATCATTTTTTATATAAAGAAGCAGATCCTCATTTACTGCTGCAGTATACTCCAAAAGCTCAACCTCGCCACTACCAGTCTCTTTTATGAAATTGTCTATCTCAAGCTTGGCATTATAGCCCATTTTTCTTTTTAGCTCTTTGGCTTCCTCCGCACTAATATGATAAGAGATGGCCTGAAATTCACTAATAGTCTTGTAGGCATAAAGATACTTTTTATCTACTCCATAAAAAAGCAGATTAGAGAACAAAATACTCTCTTTTGAGTAGTCGCAGAGATTTGTTGGTGCTATGATGCTTCTATAAGAGTCTGTTACTCTGTTTTTTACAATCAAAACAGGAGTGCGAGTCTTTTGTATCAACTTTAGAGTTGTAGATCCAAAATGCGTACTGCCTATATCGTTCTGTCCATGAGATCCTATGATAATAAAATCGGGTTTAACTTTTTTTGTCCATAGCCTTACAGCATCTACTATACTACCAGATTCTACAAAAAGTATATAGCTAACTCCTCTATTTTGAGCGACTCTCTCTATCTGCTTC
Source organism: uncultured Sulfurospirillum sp. (assembly GCA_964642805.1). Classification (GTDB taxonomy): domain Bacteria; phylum Campylobacterota; class Campylobacteria; order Campylobacterales; family Sulfurospirillaceae; genus Sulfurospirillum_A. The sequence goes on from CAZXOZ010000040.1 coordinate 10,940, forward strand.
ATAAACTCTTGTTTTGTCTTAGTAGTGTCTATTGGCTTAGACAGTATAGAGTCAAAAAAAGGAGTCTCTATGACATGAGTAATCACAAGCTGAGCTTTTTTACTTTGCGCTATATCGAATGCTCTCTTGAGTACCTCTTCACTCATAGCAGATCTATCAACACTAACTAATATTTTCTTAATTTGTCTCATAATTACTCCTCCTTTTTTATTGATATTATATCAAAAATAGACTTAAAATATGTTCTAATGTAAAGTAAAACCAAATTTAGATATAATTCAAGCCTTTTGCATTTTTAAGGGATACAACTTGTTTAATTTAAAAAATTACTCCAAATCAAATATAAAAAATGATGTTCTTTCAGGAAGTGTTGTTGCAATCGCACTCGTTCCTGAAGCAATCGCATTCTCTATCATAGCTGGAATTAGTCCTATAGTTGGTCTTCATACTGCTTTTATACTAGGTCTTATAACTGCACTTATAGGTGGTCGTCCTGGCATGATTAGTGGAGCAACTGGAGCTATTGCTGTTGTTTTAGTCTCTTTAGTTTTAGAGCATGGTTATGAGTATATGCTTGTAGCGACTATCTTAGCTGGTATTATTCAAGTGCTTGTGGGTCTGTTTAAGCTAGGTAAATTCATAAGACTTGTTCCTCAACCTGCTATGTATGGCTTTGTAAATGGGCTAGCTATCGTTATCGCTATGGCACAATTTCCACTCTTTGAGGGAGAAAATTGGATTATGTATGCTCTTGTTGCCTTTACGATGTTTACAATGCACTTTGCTCCTCGTACAACAAAAGTTCTACCAGCCTCCTTGATAGCTATTATACTTGTTTCGGCTATCGCAATTCTTTTAGACCTAGATACAAAAAGAGTTGGTGATTTAGCTGACATAAGCGGTTCTCTACCATCTTTTTATATGCCAAATGTTCCTCTCAATCTAGAGACTCTAAAAATTATACTTCCATACTCTATCATCATCGCTCTTGTTGGTCTTATTGAGTCGCTTCTAACACTCTCTATACTTGATGAGATGAGTGGAAATCGTGGAAATGGAAACAAAGAGTGCGTTGCTCAAGGTGTTGGCAATATGACTTGTGGCTCATTTGGGGCAATGGCTGGGTGTGCTATGATAGGACAGTCTATCATCAACTTTACCTCTGGTGGGCTTGGACGACTTTCTGGCGTGGTTGGTGCAGTTTTGCTTATACTCTTTGTTGTTAGTTTCTCTGATTATATCTCCATACTTCCTCTTGCCGCACTTGTGGGGATTATGTTTATGGTAAGTATCGCCACATTCGAGTGGGCGAGTATAAAACACCTAAGATACATGCCAAAAAGTGATGCATTTGTTCTGCTTACAGTAACAGTCATAACTGTTTTTGTTGATTTAGCAATTGCGGTTATCACGGGTGTTATCATCTCCGCTTTGGTTTTTGCTTGGAAACATGCAAGAATATATGCAAATATATATATTGAGGATAGTGGAGCTAAAGTATACAAACTCAACGGCCCCCTGTTTTTTGGTTCAATCACCTCTTTTAATGAAATCTTTGACATAAAAAATGACCATAGAAATGTCATAATTGACTTTAAAGAGGCTAGAGTTATGGATAGTTCAGGCACTGAAGCGATTGATGCTATCACTAAAAAATATAAAATTGCAGGCAAAAGTTTAAAGCTAAGGCACTTGAGTAAAGACTGCATAAAAGCTCTTAAAGTTGCAGGGCCATATTGCACTTATGAAGAGGATAATCCAAACTATATGGTTGCAAGAGATGACTAAAGTCCTTAGGCAGTAGTCACAACAAAAAATTTAAAAGGGTTCTGCATTAGAACTTTGAACTACAACCCATTTAAGCTATAAAAAGATGAAATAGTTGCTTAAGGGCACCTCTAAAAACCCTGACACCCATAGCTTTATCTCTTTTTAACTCTTTTTTTGTATAATAATTTAATTGAACCCTCTGAAAATTTGATAGTTAATCAGAGGGTTCAATTAAAGGATAGGTCATGATAACAAAAGAGGATTTAGCACAAGCGATATTTGATTTAAAATCATCACAAGAAAAAACAGACGAACAGATGAAAAAAACAGATGCAAGACTAGATAGAGTAGCAAAGCTAGTCGGAGGC
>CAZXOZ010000041.1:0-13031 GCA_964642805.1 uncultured Sulfurospirillum sp.
TTTGAGGACACTTAACAAGTGCTGGTGATTTTGACTTCTTAACCACTTTTTTTCTATTTTTTCTTACCAATTGGTTGATAGTTGGCACATTCTTTCCTTAAAAAATTTACTCTTCTCTTTTCAGAGAACCGATATTTTACTTAAAATCTACTTAAAATCAAATTAAACTAAGATTTGTCCTTAGTTTAACTCTCTTCACCCTCTATTTTTAACTTCATCTCTTTTTTCTCATAAAGACCTGTTCCAACTGGAATCATGCGTCCTAAGATAACATTCTCTTTCAAGTCTTCAAGCATGTCCATCTTTCCAGCGATACTAGCCTCTGTTAAAACCTTAGTAGTCTCCTGAAAAGATGCTGCTGAGATGATACTATCACTGCTTATCGCTGCTCTAGTAACACCAAGCAAAGTCGGCTCTGCGATTGCTGGCTCTCCATTGAGTTGCATGATTTTCTCATTCTCTTCAATAAATTTACGACGACTTATAAGATCCCCTGCTATAAACTTAGTGTTTCCGCTATCAACAATTTTAACTTGGCGCAACATTTGGGAGACAATAACCTCAATATGCTTATCACTAATAGCAACACCCTGCGAGCGATAGACTTGTTGAATTTCACTAATTATATAACTATGAAGCTCTTTTTCCCCCACAATTCTCAAGATATCATGACTTGAAACTACACCATCCGTCAAGTACTCACCAGCATGTACAAACTCGCCAGCATTAACATGAATTGGTATATTTTTATCAACAAGATACTCTGCACTCGTTCCATTTTCAGCATCAATTATGATTCTCTCTTTAGAACGAAGTGGTTTTCCAAATCTTATTGTTCCATCAATCTCTGCAATAACAGTTGCATTTTTTGGACGCCTTGCCTCAAACAATTCACTTACTCTTGGAAGTCCGCCTGTTATATCGCTTGACCTTGTAGCAGCTCTTGGAGTTCGTCCTATAGTATCTGCGAGATTAATATTTTGACCGTCTTTTACAAAGACAGCAGTCTTTGGCTCTAGTGGATACTTAATAATTTCTCCATTTTTAGTTACTACAATAATAGTAGGTTTTGTTCCACTTGGTAAGTACTCGTTGATAACAAGCTTACTCTCACCAGTAATCTCATCAAACTGTTCAGAAGCGGTATAGCCAGGCTCAATATCTTCAAAGGCAACAACTCCTTCAACTTCTGAGACAACAGGAGTTGAGTACGGATCCCACTCAGCTACTATTAAGTGCTCACCCGAAGTAGGTTTAGCTATCATCGTTTTTGATTCAACTTCACTATTGTCACAAATTTCAAAAACTGAACCCCTTGGAATATAGTGACGAATTGCCTCTCTATCTTCAGAGTCTGCAACAACCGCAAAAAGACCTTTCTCTTTGACTACATCTCCCTTTTTAATCTCTTTAATACGATTTAAATAGTCTCCACTTAACTTGTAGTATTTTATAGTTCCATCTGCACCAGATCTAATCTTTTGAACAACTGGGTCGCCATCTTTAACTCTAAGCTCACTTGCATAGGGGATACGATTTGGAACATTCCAGCAATCCTTGATTATCTCAACTACGCTCTCATTTATCTCGACTCTATCTCCACTCTCATAAGGAATAAAAAATTTGCCTTCTACTTTTCCACTAACACCAGCAAGCTCATTTGGTTTTGCTAAATTACTCTTTCTAAAGCTATACTTAACACTATCACTCTCGCCTTTTATAGTAACCGTAGTCTCTTCATAGGCATGATCGATATCAATAATGCCATTAAACGGTGTCTTTATTTTAGGCTCAACCAGCAAAACGGCTGCATTTCTACGATTTGATACTATATTTTTGCCCTCTTTTGTTCGATAAGTTTTGACATTGTAGTATCTTATAAATCCCTCTTTTTTTGCCACTATTTGTCTATCTTGGGACTCTGTTGATGCAGTTCCTCCAACATGAAATGTCCTTAGAGTCAGTTGAGTACCAGGCTCACCGATTGATTGAGCAGATATGATTCCAACAGCTTCTCCTGGGCGAACAAGCTTACCCTCTCCAAGATTTATGCCATAACATTTAGAGCACACACCTTTTTTAGCTTTACATGTAATAGGTGTTCGAATTGTAACAGACTTAATCTCTGTCTCTTTAATAACTAGTGCTTTAACTTCATCAATCAAAGTGCCTTCACTAAAAAGAACTTCATTTGTAATAGAGTCGATAATATCTTCAGCCAACACTCTCCCATGAGCTCTCTCATCAAGCGACTCAATCAAATCACCACTATGAGTAATTTCCGTTATTTCAACACCTTCATGGGTGCCACAATCCTCCATCGTTACTTTTACATTTTGTGCAACATCGATTAGTTTTCTTGTCAAATAACCAGCATTTGCTGTTTTAAGAGCAGTATCAGCAAGACCTTTTCTAGCACCATGAGTTGAGATAAAGTACTCTAAAACATTCAAGCCTTCACGAAAGTTAGAGATGATTGGAGTCTCGATAATAGAGCCATCTGGCTTAGCCATCAATCCACGCATGCCTGCAAGTTGACGAATCTGTGCAGCACTACCACGAGCTCCAGAGTCTGCCATCATGTAGATTGAGTTAAAACCATCTCTGTCTGCCTCTGTTAATTTCATCATCTCAGATGCTACATCATTGTTGGTATCAGTCCATATATCTATAATTTTATTGTATCTCTCTTGTTCGGTTAGCAAGCCTGAACTGTACTGTTTTTGAATTTCACGAACTTTTTTCTTCGATTCTGCTATTTTTGCTATCTTGATATCAGGAACTCTAATATCGTCGATTGACACTGAAATTCCTGCACTAGTAGCATACTTAAATCCTAAATCTTTTAAGTTATCCAAAAATTCTGCAGTAACTGAGAGTCCACCCTCTTTAAACACATAATCAACTAGAGCACCTATATTTTTCTTCTTCATAACAATATTCCAAAGCTCTTGTGGAACAAAATCTGGCAAGATTGATTGTAGTATTAGCCTACCAGCTGTTGTAAATAGAGTTCTGCCGTCGATGATAGTCTTAATCTTTGCATGAGTATCAAGATAACCAGCATCCATAGCAATAATAACTTCATTTACATTTGCAAATATCTTGTTTGAGCCTTTTGCTCCAATCTTTTCTAGTGAAAGATAGTATAGACCTAGCACCATATCTTGAGTAGGCACAGTAATCGCTTTACCGCTCGCAGGAAGTAAAATATTCATAGAGCTTAGCATTAAAACTTTACACTCAGTTATCGCTTCATGGCTAAGTGGAACATGAACAGCCATCTGATCTCCATCAAAATCAGCATTAAAAGCAGAACAAACTAAAGGGTGAAGACGAATTGCCTTACCATCTATAAGCACTGGATGAAATGCCTGAATAGAGAGCTTGTGAAGTGTTGGTGCACGATTAAGCATAATAGGATGATTTTTAACCACCTCTGCTAGACACTCCCACACCTCGTTTGTCTTATCATCAATCAGTTTTTTAGCCTGCTTAATCGTAGTTGCATACCCCTTCTCTTCGAGGCGAGCTAACAAATGTGGTTTAAACAGCTCTAAAGCCATGATTTTCGGCAAACCACACTGATCCATCTTTAAGTTTGGTCCAACAACGATAACTGAACGACCACTAAAATCAACTCTCTTTCCAAGAAGATTTTGACGAAAACGCCCCTGTTTACCCTTTATTATCTCTGAGAGAGATTTTAGAGGGCGTTTATTTGCACCTTTTACAGCATTTGCTCTTCGCCCGTTATCAAATAGTGCATCAACTGCCTCTTGCAACATTCTCATCTCATTACGAATAATTATTTGCGGAGCATCAAGCTCTAGCAGTCTTTTTAATCTTGAGTTTCTGTTAATTACTCTTCTATAGAGATCATTTACATCACTAACTGCGAATTTTCCGCCATCAAGGGCAACCAAAGGTCTTAAGTCAGGTGGAAGAACCGGTAGCATGGTTATCATCATCCACTCAGGGCGATTACCGCTATTTAAAAATGCCTCGACAACTTTTAATCTTTTAACTATAGTTTTTTTCTTTGCCTCAGAGTTTGTCTTGCTCATATCCTCTTTTAAAGCTCCCAAAATATCTATAAGATCAAGATTAGCTAGAAGCTCTTGCACTATAGTTCCACCCATATCAGCAAAAAAGCCAGTATGTTCAAATCTTTGATTTAAAGATTGATACTGCTCCTCATTCAAAACATCATAGGGTAAAACTTTTTTTATATTATCAGTATCATAAAAAGCATCGCCAGAGGTCTTCACTATATATGCTTCATAGTACAATACACGCTCAAGGTCTTTCATCTTTATTCCAAGAAGTGTACCAATTCTACTTGGCAGTGAGTTAACATACCAGATATGTGCAACAGGGGCAACTAACTCAATATGTCCCATACGAGACCTTCGCACTTTTGTGCTAGTTACTTCAACACCACACTTTTCACACTTGACACCCTTGTATCGCATCTTTTTGTATTTACCACAAAGACACTCATACTCTCTAACAGGTCCAAATATCTTTGCACAAAAAAGACCATCTCTTTCAGGTTTTAGTGTACGATAGTTTATAGTTTCTGGCTTTTTTACTTCGCCATAACTCCATGAATGAATTCTTTTAGGACTTGCAAGTCTTAGCTGAAATGCCTTAAAGTCTCTTGGTCTATTCTCTTCATGAATTTCAATCGGTACTAGATTCTTCATTTGCTTCCACCTCATCATAAATCTCGACATCTAAAGCCAGTGACTTCAACTCATTTGTTAATACGAAAAATGTCTCGGGTATACCAGTTGATGGGATACTCTCGCCTCTTGTAAGTGCTTTATAAGCTGCGATTCTTCCCGATACATCATCTGATTTTACTGTTAACATCTCTCTTAGCGTATGTGCTGCACCATACGCTTCAAGTGCCCATACCTCCATCTCACCAAACCTCTGTCCACCAAACAACGCTTTACCACCAACTGGCTGTTGAGTTACAAGTGAATAGGGTCCTGTGCTTCTTGCGTGAACTTTTTCATCAACTAAGTGATGAAGCTTAAGCATATACATGTATCCAACATTCACTCTCTCTTTCATCTTCTCGCCAGTCTTTCCATCGTATAACTCACACTTGCCATCCATATCTATCTTTGCTAACTCAAACAGCTTATCAAACTCCTCTTGAGTTGTACCCTCAAACACAGGAGCAGCAAACTTTACACCTCTACTCCAATCCTTAGCGTAAACAAGAAGTTCATCATCACTCAAATCGGCAATAAAACTCTTAGCATTCATCAGTTTTGCAATATCCGCAATTCTTACCATGGTAGAGCGAAGCTCTTTAATCCAATTACCTTTTTTCTCTTCAAAAATATCTGCAATCTGATCTCCTAGTCGCTTACCTACAAGCCCCAAGTGCATCTCTAAAATTTGTCCAATATTCATACGACTAGGGACTCCAAGTGGATTAAGAACAATCTCAACACTCTCACCACTTGCAAGATAAGGCATATCAACCTCTTCAACGATGTTTGAAACTATACCTTTGTTTCCGTGTCGTCCAGCCATCTTGTCGCCAACTTTTAGCTTTCTCTTAGTTGCAATATAGATTTTTACCAACTTAACAACACCACTAGGTAAAATATCATCTTTTTCAATAATATTTAACTTCTCATCATGATCCTCTTTTAGCTTCTTCTTCTCTGCTTGAAAATAGGTCTTCATATCCCTATACTCTTTTTGAACATCACTGCTAAATGCTTTGACAATTGAATTCAAAGAGAAGCGATTCACATGCTCTAAAACCTTTTTCTCAAGAGACTCGCCCTTTTTATAGGACTTTTTATTTACTTCTTGATCCTCATTTAGAAGGTTTTTTGACAAAAGCAGATTTATACGAAGCATCTCTTCGCGATCAAGCATTAGTAGTTTATCGTGATGTTCACGATCTAGAATCTCTTTCTCCTCTTCATAAGCTCGAATTGCGCGAGGGTCTTTATCATAACCCTTTTTAGTAAATATTTTAACATCTACTATCACCCCTTCCATTGATGCACTTGCATACATGGACTTATTTACAACATGTCCAGCTTTTTCACCAAATATTGCACGCAAAAGCCTCTCTTCTGGTGTTGGCTTGACTTCACCTTTTGGAGAAACTTTTCCAACTAAAATCATGCCTGGTTTTATATAGGTACCAATTTTTACAATCCCGCTCTCATCAAGATGAGCTAAATCATCCTCTTTTACATTAGGAATATCCTTGGTTATCTCTTCAACTCCATCTTTAAGCTCTCTTGCCTCTATCTCTTTTTCGTAAGTATGAACACTTGTGAATGCATCATTTCTAATAAGTTTTTTGCTAAGGACTATAGCATCCTCAAAGTTATATCCATTCCATGGCATAAAAGCAACCATAATATTTTTACCGATTGCCATCTCGCCTTGATCCATACTAGGACCATCAGCTATAACAGTACCCTTTTCAACAAAAGCTCCCTGCTTTACAATAGCTTTTTGAGTAAATGTAGTATTTTGATTTGTTCTTAAGTTTTTCTCAAGAGCATAATGCTCTATAAAAGCACCATCATCATCTTCACCTAAGATATATATATTTTTGTTGTCAACTTTTTCAACTATGCCAGCACGATTTGCCTTAATTGAAACCCAAGCATCGCGAGCAGAGACTGCCTCAACACCTGTACCAACCATCGGGGCATCTGTCCACACTAGAGGGACTGCTTGCCTTTGCATGTTTGAGCCCATCAATGCACGGTTTGCATCATCATGCTCTAAAAACGGAATCAGTGAAGCTGCAACACCTGTTATCATGCCAGACGAAAGATCAATCAGGTCAATCTTCCCTTTCTCGGTAAGGATAATTTCACCATCCACTCTTGCCTCTATAAGCTCTTCTACAATTTCACCGTTTTTCACTACTGTTGAAGCGGGAGCAACTAAAAGACCCTCCTCTTGAGTTGCAGTGATATATATAACTTCATCAAGTATTTTAGCCTCTTTTACTCTCCTGTATGGAGCTTCAACAAAACCCAAAGCATTTACTTTTGAGTACATAGCTAGAGTATTGATAAGACCAATATTTTGTCCTTCAGGGGTCTCAACAGGGCAAATTCTACCATAGTGAGTTGGATGAACATCACGCACTTCAAATCCAGCTCTCTCTTTTACCAAGCCACCTTCGCCAAGAGCAGACAGTCTTCTTTTGTGAGTAATTTCACTAAGAGGATTTGTCTGATCCATAAACTGCGAAAGCTGTCCGCTTGAGAAAAACTCCATAATAGTGCTTGTAATCATCTTTGAATTTATCAAGTCATGAGGCATAAGCTCTTCTGTACCACCACTTAATCCTGTAAACTTATCTCTAATAGCTTTTTGCATTTTTATCAAACCGGTATGTAGCTCATTTGAGAGAAGCTCACCGATTGAACGAATACGCCTATTTCCCAAGTGATCTCTATCATCAATATGACCTTGACCATTCTTTACATTTATCAGATACTTTACTGTTTTTATAATATCTTCACTTGTCATAACTGTCACAAATTCAGGAACATTAACTCCAAGCTTATGATTCATCTTCATTCGTCCAACTTTTGTCAAGTCATATCTCTCTGAATTAAAGAAGAGGTCATTAAAAAAAGATTTTGCAGCCTCTTTCGTTACAGGCTCACCTGGTCTCATTACTTTATATACTCTTATTGTTGCTAAATCATTCTCATCCTCTATCCCCTCCGTTTGACGAAGAAGTTTTAGTGTTTCTGTATCAGCAATAAAAGAGTTTATTATTGCATCGTCAACACCTTGTGCCAAGTCATTCGCAATCTCTATTGATTGGCAACCCTGCTCTATCATCTTTATTAATTTTGTCTCATCAAGTTGAGTCAGAGTATCAAATAGAACCTCACCACTCTCTTTGTCTATTATTGGTGATGATAAAAATCTATTTACTAGAGTCTCTATTGGGTACTCTACAAGCTTTACGCCGTCATCTATAAGTTTTTCTACTCTTTTTTTAGTTAGTCTTTTACCTGTTGCTATTAAAAGATTTCCTTTTTCATCTTTTAAATCAAAATCTACCCTACCTACAAAACTCTCTAGGTCAAAATCCATAAAAAATTTATCATCTCTAATTTTTATATTTAAGACTGGATAAAATAACTTTAAAATATCTTGTTTACTATAGCCCAATGCTCTAAAAAGTATAGTTATTGGTACTTTTCTTCTCTTGTTGATTCTTACAAACAGCGTATCTTTAGCATCATACTCAAAATAGAGCCAACTTCCACGATCTGGAATGATTTGAGCTGTATATATAAGTTTATTGACTACTGTTACACTCTGCTCCTCTTTAAATATAACACCAGGACTACGGTGAAGCTGGTTTACCACAACTCTCTCTACTCCATTGATAATAAATGATGTTCGCTCAGTCATCAAAGGAATTTCTCTTATAAATATCGCTTGCTCTTTTATATCTTTAACACCAGTTTTTTCACCAGTTTTTTCATTTTTATCCCATAAAATCAGACGAATGTTCATCTTAAGATTTACTGAGTAGGTAAGTCCCCTATCCATGCACTCCCGTACATTATACTTAGGCTTTCCTACCTCAGAACCAATATACTCTAAGGTGAGTCTATTTTGCTGGTCATGAATTGGAAATATCGATTTAAAAACTTTTTCAATACCGCTCTCTTGTTCAGGATTATTAACATTTAAGAAGTATTCATAACTTTTTTGTTGAACTTGAAGGAGATTTGGTACGACAATTTTTCTTGGTACTTTTGAGAAATCTACTCTTAAGCGATTTCCAGATTTAAGGCTATTTAACATGGGTACACCTTGTGAAGTTGTTTAAAGTGAAAGTATATCTACCATAATTTATTACAGTTTTTATCATGGCTACTCTATTAATAGATTTTTTTAGGGGGAGAGTTGACTCCCCAAAAATTTTAAATTTACTTGATTTCAGCTTTTGCACCAGCTTCTTCAATCTGCTTAACAACTGCTTGCGCATCATCTTTAGATACACCCTCTTTGAGAACAGTTGGAACGCTCTCTACTGCTTCTTTTGCCTCTTTAAGCCCAAGCCCTGTGATAGTACGAACAGCTTTAATAGCGTTAATTTTCTTAGCTCCTGCATCAACTAAAACTACATCAAACTCTGTCTTCTCTTCAACAGCAGCAGCATCTCCACTAGTGCCACCAGCCATCATAACCGGAGCAGCTGAAACACCAAACTTCTCTTCAAACTCTTTTACTAATTCACTAAGCTCTAATACGCTTAAACCTGAAATATACTCTAGTACATCTTCTTTTGAAATTGCCATTTTACTACCTTTAATTTCTTTTTTAGCCTGAACAAGTCAAGCTAGATTTATATCCTCTAAAGCTACGGCTGATACCGAGAAAATCATCTTACATGTAGAGATTTAATGCTTACCTATTTTAATGTCAACACAAGTATCTACTATGCAGACTCTTCTTCTTTTTTAGCTCTAAGTGCGTCAAGTCCAATTGTAAAGTTTGTAACTGGTGCCATCCAAGTTTGAAGTAGCATTCCAATAAGCTCATTACGAGATGGCATTTTAGAGAGTGCTTCAACTTTAGTAGCGTCAGCAATTTCACCATCAATAAATGCAGTTTTAATTATAAACTTTTCAGAGTCTTTAGCAAACTTTGCTACAACTTTTGTAACACTAAGCTGATCATCGCCCCAAATAAAAATATTTGTGTCTTTAAGTTTAATCCCATCTATATCTGCATTGTTCATAGCGATAGACGCAAGAGAGTTTTTGATTACTCTTACTTTGACATCTAGCTCTTTTGCAGCAACTCTTAACTCTTCGATAGCAGAAACATCTAATCCTCTAAAGTCACAAACTACCAATGCATCAGCAGACTTAAACTCTTCAGTTACAGCCCCAACAATTTCAACTTTTTGATTTTTAGTCAATTTTTCTCCTTTCCGACCGGTGATTTCAAGCGGAGTTGAGGGAATCCTCATTTTAAGCTAAAAGCCTCAGCTATATCCAATCAAAGATTTATAAAAGTATTACTATTTTAAATCTATCAACTCTTGATTATCCATACTTACTGACGGACTCATAGTCAATGAGAGTGCAGCAGTTTTTATATATTTGCCTTTTGATGATGCAGGTTTTTGTCTGTTTATTGCTCTCATAAAAGTATTAAAATTATCGCTCAAACTAGCTTCATCAAAACTAACTTTTCCTATGCCTGCGTGAACATTTCCTTGCTTATCAACACGAAAATTGACCTGTCCACCCTTATTGTTCTGCACTGCCTTTGCTACATCCATAGTAACTGTGCCCGTCTTAGGGTTAGGCATAATGCCTTTTGGGCCTAAAATTCTTCCTACTTTACCAACTAAGCCCATCATGTTTGGAGTTGCAATCAATACATCAAAATCAATTTTTCCAGCTTGAATGTCAGATATTAACTCATCCGAGCCAACTATATCAGCTCCAGCTGCTTTTGCTTCGTCAGCTTTTGTATCTTTTGCTACTACTGCTACCCTTACAGATTTACCAGTTCCAGCAGGAAGTATAACCGAGCCCCTTACCATCTGGTCAGCATGTCTTGGATCAACATTAAGCTTCAATGATATTTCAACTGTCTCATCAAATTTTGCCGAACCTAGAGTTTTTACTATTGAAAGAGCCTCTGTAGCAGAGTATTTTTTGTCTGCATCTACTTTTTTCAACAATTCCTGAAATCTTTTTGCTATTTTTTTTGCCATTTTATATCTCCGCATATTTTGCTTCCACTTTTTTCCCTAAGTGGTTAAGGGTAAGAAATTAATCTACGATTTCAACGCCCATGCTTCTTGCAGAACCAGCGATAATCTTTGCTGCTTGCTCACGATCATTTGTATTTAAATCAGCGATTTTTTGCTCAACAACTTCAAGAACCTGTGCTTTGGTTAATTTCCCTACTTTATTCTTAATTGGATTATCAGTACCTTTTTTAATGCCTGCTGCTTTCATAATCAAATCAGCTGCTGGTGGTTGTTTTGTTATAAATGTAAAACTTCTATCTACATAGACAGTAATAATAACAGGGATATTATAGCCCATCTTATCTTTTGTTTTTTCGTTAAATGCCTTACAAAATTCCATAATATTTACGCCCTGTTGTCCAAGAGCTGGACCAACAGGTGGTGATGGATTTGCTTTTCCAGCGGCGATTTGTAATTTAATCTCGCCTTTTATCTTCTTTGCCATTTAGTATCCTTATATCTAAATTTCTCTCTCTAAAGCTTTGGCTTACACCAAGAATTAGACTATTTTTTCTACTTGTGTGTAGAGAATCTCTACTGGTGTACTTCTTCCAAATATAAGAACATTTAGCTTTAACTTGCCTTGCTCCATATCATACTCCTCTACTGTGCCTGTAAAGTTAGCAAATGGGCCCTCTACAATCCGAACACTCTCTGCAGTCTCAAAGAATATTTTTGGCTTTGGTGCACCCTTCTTTTCTGCTTTTTCTAAAATCAACTCAATATCTTTTTGTGTCAATGGAGTTGGCTTCTTTGACTCTCCAATAAAACGACCCACTTTAGGTAGTGATTGAATCATATGCCAAAGCCTTGTATCTAAATCAAGATGAGCGAATGCATACCCTGGATATAGACTTCTCTCAGTTATCTTTTTCTTTCCATTTTTAATCTCAATCACATCCTCTGTTGGAACTATGATCGCTTTTAGCTTCTCTTCTATTGAGTTATTAACAACTATCTCTTCTATAGCTCTTTTTACTGCTTGTTCGCTGCCAGCATAAGTTTGAATTGCATACCATTTATGATCCATCTTTAAAACCTACATTATCGCAGATAGAATTGCTGACATCATTAGGTCAATCAGTGCTAAATATAGTGCTATTACAGTAACAACAATAAAAACAGATATAAAAGCATTTCTTATCTGCTCTTTTACTGGGAAAATAACCTTTAACAGTTCTGCTTTTGAATGGTTATAATAAGTTATCAGTTTTTCCATTTATCTTACCTTATTAAGTGGCAGGGCAGGAGGGATTCGAACCCACAACCTACGGTTTTGGAGACCGTAGCTCTACCAATTGGAGCTACTGCCCTATTTATAATATTAAATTCCCCTAAAAGAGGAAGATAATTAACTTTTAAGCTTCACCTCTTTGTGAACTGTGTGCTTTTTTAGTCTTGGACTATACTTTTTAGTCTCAAACTTCTCTGTATATGTCTTAGAGTTTTTTGTTGTTGTGTAGTTTATATCTCCACTCTCAACACACTTTAATCCTATCTTAATTGTCATCTAAATCGCCTTTAAAAATAGAGAAGAACATATCTTCTCTATACAGTTTTATTATTTTTCTATTGAAGAAACAACACCAGCACCAACAGTTCTACCACCCTCGCGGATTGCAAATCTAGTACCCTCTTCCATAGCAATTGGAGCTATGAGCTCTACAGTAATCTTTACATTGTCTCCAGGCATAACCATCTCAGTGCCTTCTGGCAAAGTGATTGAGCCTGTAACATCTGTTGTTCTTACATAAAATTGTGGTCTATAGTTATTGAAAAAAGGTGTGTGTCTACCGCCCTCTTCTTTACTCAATACATAAATTTCAGCTGTGAAATTTGTATGAGGAGTTATTGAGCTTGGCTTACAAAGAACCATACCTCTTTCAACTGCCTCTTTAGCTGTACCACGAAGTAAAACTCCGCAGTTATCACCAGCTTCACCTTGATCCATCTCTTTACGAAACATCTCAACACCAGTAACTGTAGTAGTTTGAGTATCTTTAATTCCTACGATTTCGATCGTCTCTCCAACTTTTACAGTACCTCTTTCGATTCTTCCTGTAACAACAGTACCACGACCCGAGATAGAGAATACATCTTCAACAGGCATTAGAAAATCTTTTTCAGTCTCTCTAACTGGCTGTGGGATATAAGAGTCAACTTGATCCATAAGCTCCATGATTTTCTCTCCCCACTCAGCAACATTGCCTGCTTTTGCCTC
>CAZXOZ010000042.1:0-13021 GCA_964642805.1 uncultured Sulfurospirillum sp.
CTTCGTCCTCCTCTATTAGTCTATTGACAAAATCAGAATAGGTAACAAAAGGCTGATTTTCTGCTTTAGCAATTTTTAGGGCTTTTCTTGCTTTTTCAAGCAGATTGTTTTGGTCTATGCAAATCCCCATATGACTCCCAATATGGTGTGTTTTTTCGTTAAAGAGATACTTCTGCTTTGTTAAAAAATTGGCAATTAAAAAAAGGATTTTTTCTATACCCTCCAAGTCAAAAGGCATATCTTTTATAAGTGCAAACTCGTCATCTTTAACCCTAAAAGCACTCATGTCATTTATCCTAGCGAAGCTTGATAGGGAGAGGGCAAACTCTTTTAAGATAAAATCTCCAGCCTCATCAGAGTAAGTTAAATTTAATTTTTTAAAATCTTTTATATCAATCAAAAAAAGTTTTGGATGTTTTGAGTTTTTCAAAGCCTCCAAAAATCCATCAAAAGAGGGAATATTAGTAAGTGAGTCTAGCAAGTTTGCTCCTTTGCTTTTTTGTACTCATCTAAGCGGTTTAGATTTGTAAATGGTATATCGCTATCAAAATCTACATACTTCGTAGCCACTTTATCTAGTAGGTTGCGTATTTTATGGTCACCTGTCTTTATCTGCTTTTCTAAAATCGTCAATATATTTGGCGAGTAGATAGCACAAAGTTGGTGAGAGCCATAAGGCGAACGAGCTATGACAACATCAAATTCACCGCTACATGTAGAGAGTTTTTCAAACACTTCTAAACTCACAAAAGGAGTATCAACACTAAGTATGCAAACAGGAGAGTCAAACTTTTTGAGTATGCTATATAGTGCGATGAGCGGTGAATACTCTTTGAAGCCTCTACTGTCTTCTATGAAGCTAGCCTTGAAGCTAAATTTCTCTCTTGTTTTGCAACTTACATGCAGAGATGTAAAGTTGTCCTTGTGCCTATCTAGTTGGTACTCACTCAGAGTCTCAAATGAGCCAAAAGGAAGTAGTGCTTTATCACTTCCCATGCGCGAGCTTCTACCGCCAGCAACTATAACACAAGGAAAATTTAACACTGTCTTGGATCCACTATCTTTCCAGCTATAGCACTAGCGGCGGCAACAGCAGAGTTTGCAAGATATATCTCGCTACTTCTATCACCCATGCGGCCTACAAAATTTCTATTTGTTGTGGCGATACACCTCTCGCCACTTCCTAGTATGCCCATATATCCACCCAGACATGCTCCGCAGGTTGGGTTTGAAAAGACTCCTCCAGCATTGATAAAAATCTCAACAAGCCCCTCTTTTTGTGCTTGAAGTGAGATTTTTTGAGTTGCTGGAGTTATGATGAGTCTTGTTTTTTTTGCTACTCTTTTGCCATCTAAGATTTTAGCTGCCATTCTTAAGTCCTCTAGTTGCCCGTTTGTACAGCTTCCAATAAATACTTGATCAACTTCAAGATTATCAGCTACAGCTTGGGATATTGGTTTTCCATTTGAGGGAAGATGAGGATAAGCAACAACAGGCTCAAGCTTTGCAACATCTATATGAATGGTTTGAACAAAAACAGCGTCACTGTCTGAGTAGAACTCTTTTGGCTCTCTTGCTAAATTTTTATCAGCTAAAAACTCTTTTGTTGTCTCATCAACTGCTAGTATGCCGTTTTTTGCACCAGCCTCAATAGCCATATTGCAAAGCGAGAACCTATCAGTCATACTTAGGTAGGGGATTGTATCACCTGTAAACTCTAGCGTCCTATATATAGCTCCATCAACACCAATAAGACGAATTACCTCAAGAATAAGGTCTTTACCATAGACATGTTTTCCAGGTTTTCCACTAAAAACAACCTTAATAGCCTCAGGAACTTTGAACCAGTTACCACCAGTAATCATGGCATACGAGAGATCAGTACTCCCCATACCAGTGGAAAATGCCCCAAGAGCCCCATGTGTACATGTATGGCTATCTGCTCCGATGATAACATCACCTGGAACTATAAGCCCTTTTTCGGGTAAAAGTGCATGCTCAATTCCCATATCTTTCTCATCAAAAAAATGTTTTAGGTCGTGTTTATATGCAAAATCTCGACTAATTCTCGCTTGATTTGCTGAAGCAATATCTTTTGCAGGGATGAAGTGATCCATAACAATACTAAAGCCATCAGGGTTTGCCAGCTTTTCAACCCCACTCTCTTCAAATGCTCTAATCGATATAGGAGTTGTTATGTCATTGCCTATAACCATGTCTATGTTGCACTCTATAATCTCTCCAGCATAAACTTTTCGTCCAGTATGGTCGCTAAATATCTTCTCAGTTATGGTTTGACCCATCTATCCGCCTTTTTATCTTTATTTTACCTAAAAATGTTTAAAGTTTAATTTTTTATATTTTGTATGTTACAATAAGCACTAAAAAGCCAAAAATATGAAACAACTAATAAAAGTTTTTTTAATCATAGCAAGTATATTTACAACAATGCTTTTGATAACAAAATTTTCAGGTATTCTAACTATTGAAAAGATAGAGATGTGGCTACATCAAGCTAAGAATCTATCTCCACTCTATGCGGGAATGATAGTTTCAGCTCTGTTATTTGCTGATTTGTTCATAGCGGTTCCTACTTTGAGTATTGTAACTTTATCGGGATATTTTTTAGGATTTACACTAGGTGCTCTATTCTCTTTATTGGGTATTTTTTTAGCAGGGATAGTTGGGTATATCTTAAGTCGCTATTATGGAAAAAAGATTTTAACTTTTTTAATTAAAAATAGCAATGAGAGAGTTGATGCGATTGAGGTTTTTAGAAGACATGGTTTCGTTATCATACTGCTATCAAGAGCTATGCCAATCATGCCAGAGACTTCAGCATGCCTCTCAGGAGCGACTCGTATGAGTTTTTGGAAGTTTTTGTTCGCATGGACCCTAAGCTCAGTTCCGTATGTCCTAATTGCCTCTTACGCAGGCTCAATTAGCACGCTACAAAACCCCAAACCAGCTATCATCATGGCGATAGCAGTAAGCGCATTTTTTGCAATTGCATGGTTTTTTTATCGTAAAAAGTATAAAGCCCCTAAGGTCTTTAAGTAGCAACAAAATTTGCTTTTGCTTTATAATTTAGTTAAAATCATCCAAAACTTTAGAAACAATCGAGGACATAATGAAAAGAGCTATTAATTTTGGAGCAGGACCATCCGCAATTCCACTAGAGGTGCTTGAAGAGGTGCAGAACAATCTTTTAGATTTTAATGAAGAAGGACTCTCTATCATGGAGGCTTCTCATAGATCAAAGATGTATGACGAGGTACATGTAGGGGCTGTCTCCTTGATTAGAGAGGTCTATAGAGTGCCTGATGATTATGAGATAATTTTTATGCAAGGCGGGGCATCTTTTCAGTTTGCTATGGCTCCCATGAATCTATACAAAGGCGGAAAAGTAGAGTTTGTAGATACTGGAACATGGGCATCAAAGGCGATAAAAGAGGTTAAGATACAAAATATAAATTATGAGATAGTAGCAAGTTCAAAAGAGTGCAACTATAATCATATTCCAAAAAATATAGAGTTTGATGATTGTACAGACTATGCTTACATAACATCAAACAATACGATTTATGGAACACAATTCAAAGAGTTTCCTGCTACAAAAGCTCCTTTGGTAGTAGATGCTTCGAGTGATATTTTCTCCTATCTCGTTGATTGGTCTAGGGTTGATATGATGTTTGCAGGGGCTCAAAAAAATGCTGGTCCATCAGGTGTTACCATAGTTATCATCAAAAAAGAGTTAGTAGATGGTGCTCCTACGGATCTGCCAAGTATGCTTCAATACAGAACACACACTCAAAACAATTCACTATACAATACTCCGCCAACATTTGGTATCTATATGATTTGGCTTACGATGAAGTGGCTAAAGTCTAAAGGCGGTATTGAGGCACTACAAAAGTTCAATGAAGAGAAAGCAGCCTTACTCTATGGAGCTATTGACGAGAGTGATGGTTTTTATATAGGACATGCACAAGAGGATTCAAGATCTTTGATGAATATAACTTTTAACATTAAAGATAGAGAGCTTGAGCAAAAGCTTATAGAACAGACAACCAAAGCGAGAATGATAGGGTTAAAAGGGCATCGTTCAATCGGTGGATTAAGAGCTTCGATCTATAATGCGATGACCAAAGAGGGTGTTGAAGAGTTGGTTGTCTTGATGAAAAAATTTAAAAAAGAGAATTCGTAAGGAAAATTTATGTTTAAAATTCAAACACTGAATAAAATATCAACAAAAGGGTTAGAGCTATTTTCACACGATAAGTATGAAGTAGCAAGTGAGTTTAAAAATCCTGATGGGGTAGTTTTAAGAAGTTTCAAAATGCATGATATGGAGCTTCCAATATCCCTAAAGGCGATTGCAAGAGCTGGAGCTGGAGTTAACAATATACCAATTGAGAAGTGCTCAAAAGCTGGTATAGTTGTATTTAATACCCCTGGAGCCAATGCGAATGCTGTAAAAGAGTTGGTTCTTGCTTGCATGCTAATAGGCTCAAGAGATATTATCGGTGGAGTTAATTGGGCGCAAGGCTTAAAAAGTAGGGGCGATGAGGTTCCTGCTTTGGTAGAAAAAGGAAAGTCTGAGTTTGGGGGATGTGAGTTAAGAGGTAAAACTTTAGGAGTTGTTGGGTTAGGGGCTATTGGAGCTATGGTGGCAAATGATGCACTCTCCCTTGGTATGCAGGTAATCGGATATGACCCCTATCTCTCAGTTGAGGCTGCATGGGACATCTCAAGTGATGTCAAAAAAGCCTCTGGACTTGAAGTGCTTTTAAGAGAGGTGGACTATCTTACCATTCATGTTCCCCTGCTTGATAGCACAAAAGGTATGTATAATGCTGAAAAATTTAGCATGATGAGAGATGGTGTAAAGATAATTAACCTTGCAAGAGGTGGTTTGGTAAATAATAAGGATATAAAAGAGGCGATTAAGAGTGGAAAAGTTGGAGCCTATATAACCGATTTTCCTGCTGTTGAGTTGCTTGGTGTTGATGGTGTTATACCTGTTCCACATCTTGGAGCTTCAACAAAAGAGTCTGAAGAGAATTGTGCAATTATGGCAGCAATTCAGCTAAAAAACTTCCTAGAAACAGGCAGTATCAAAAACTCTGTAAACTTTCCAAACTGTGAATTGTCAATGAAAGGCGATAAAAAAAGAATCATAATAGCAAATAGCAATGTTCCAAATATGCTTAGTATTATAACAACACTTTTAGCGAAAAATAGTATCAATATCTATGACATGCTAAATAAAAGCAAAAATGGCATAGCCTATAATATTATAGATATAGATGGCGATATTTCAAATGGCATATTAGATAAAATTCTTTCAGTTGAAGGCATTTTGATGGCAAAAATTTTAGAGTAGGGTTTTGAGTATCTTTTGTCCAAAGTGGTGGCTAGTAGACTCATCTAGCCTGATTGATAAACCAGATATTCCAATGGCCCCTATAAATTCATTTTTACTATTGAAATATGGAACAGCGATGGATTTAAGCCCAAACTCATGCTCTTCATTGCCTATAGCATAACCTCTCTCTTTCACTAATTCTATCTCTTTTTGAAGCTTTGTTTTGCTTGTGATTGTATTGATTGTATATTTTTTTAACTCAATCGTCGATATATCTACACTACCAAAAGCAATCATAATTTTTCCAAATCCATTCGTATGAAGTGGGGAGTGTTTTCCTATTGAGTCTCTTGTTTTAATCACTCTATTTGATTTGTCAACTTGATTTAAGTATAAAACAGAACTATTGTCTAGTACACCTATGTATGAGCACTCATGCGTTATGTAAAAAATCTCATCAAGTAAACTTCTAGTTTTTTCAACTATTTTCTCTCTACTCTCTTTTTGTGTTAGCTTTCTCATCAAATCACTAAGGACAATCTCTTTTGAGCCCTCTATATATTCTATAAAGTTCTCTCTTATTAGAGTTGTGATGAGTCTTGACATAGTGCTTTTATCTATATCTAGTTTTTGACATAAGTAGTTTGCAGTTAAGGTTTTCTCACTCAGTATTATCTCTTTTAAAATAGATAGCCCTTTTGTAAGAGATTTGCTTTGGTTCATGTGATACTGCTTTTATATAATTTTTCCAAATTATACCAAATTTTTATTTTAGAGACCTCTTTAGGAGTATGTTTTATAAATTATTAATAATTAAATTGCTATAATAATTTTAAGATTTTGAAAATCACAATCACAATCATATTATAATTTGGAATTAACTGAGTTTGTTCTTAAGGTATACACAATAAGTTACAAGTAAGTGCTAATTCAATAATTTTATTTTATAATTCGAGTAGAAATTTATTTTAAGGAAAATTTTAAGATGACTACAGAAAATATACTTTTAGCCTTTTTATTGACACTGTTTGCTGGGCTTTCAACGGTAATAGGAAGCTTTTTGGCTCTGTTTGTAAAAAGAACAAATATAAAAATTTTATCAATCTCACTTGGGTTTTCAGCTGGAGTGATGATATATGTTTCAATGGTGGAGATACTTCCAAAAGCTCAAGAGGCTCTAGTGGAAGGGCTAGGAGATACTTATGGACCGTGGCTAACAGCAGCCTCATTTTTTCTAGGAATGATTTTAATAGCTATGATTGACAAGCTAATTCCCTCGCTCAACAATCCTCATAGTGTCTCTGATGAGAACTATAACCTATATGATACAGATGACAATTTGAAGTTAAAACAGTCAAAACTGTTGAAAATGGGTATGTTTACAGCTATAGCTATAGCGATTCATAATTTTCCTGAAGGAATTGCAACATTTGTAGCTGCACTACATGATCCTTCACTAGGGATTGCTATCGCTATCGCTATCGCTATCCACAATATACCTGAGGGAATTGCAGTCTCTATTCCTATCTACTACGCTACTGGAAGTAAAATGAAAGCCTTCAAATACTCTTTTCTGTCTGGTATGGTAGAGCCACTCGGTGCAATTTTAGCCTTTTTGGTGTTAATGCCATTTCTAAATGAGTTAGTATTTGGAACTCTTTTTGCCTTTGTTGCTGGAATTATGGTTTTTATATCACTAGATGAGCTTATGCCTACTGCCAAGGAGTATTGCGATGGTCATCTGTCTATCTATGGATTGATTTCTGGGATGATGGTTATGGCTTTAAGCCTATTATTGTTTATCTAGGAGCTATAAGAGAGGGGTAACACCCTCTTTCATAGCTATCTTAGGTCAAAAATTTTCTATCATAGAGAACTTGCACTACTTCATCTACTGATTTTACACTTTTACCAAATTTCTTTTTTTCGCTCTTGTTTAGTGATAGTTCTATAATTTTCTCTACCCCATTTAGCCCTAGCATGACAGGAACACCATTTACTGTATTTTCATGTCCATATTCACCCTCTAAAAGGGTGGCACAGGAGAATATCTTTTTTGAATCTTTTAAAATTGCTTCCACCATAATGGCCGTTGATCTTCCAGGTGCTAGATAGGCGGATGTTCCTAGATACTTGACTATCTCCGCTCCACCATCTCTTGTTTTTTTTACTACCTCTTTTATCTCTTTTTTGCTCATCAAATCACTCAAAGGTACACCAGCAACTGCTGTAAAACGAGGAAGCAAAACCATGGTATCTCCATGTCCTCCTATAACACTAACTCTAGTTTGACTCGCCCCATAGCCAAGTTTTTCTTGTATAAAGTGCGTCATTCTAGCAGCATCTAAAATACCAGCCATTCCTATGACTCTGTTTTTAGGGAAACCCGACTCTTTTATTGCTACAAAAGTCATAACATCAAGAGGGTTTGATACTACTAGGATAATTGTATTTGGAGCATATTTTTTTATCTCAGCTACAACCTCTCTCATGATTTGTGCATTTTTTATCAAAAGATCATCTCTGCTTATTTTACCTTTTCTTGGAAAGCCAGCGGCAATCACTACAACTCTACTGTCCTTTATATCTTCATAACTTTTAGCTGCTCTTACAACTGAGTGAGAGCGCATAGCAGTTGCTGCTTGATTCATATCTAGTGCTTTACCTTGTGCTCTGTCTAAATTTCTATCTACCAATACTATATCTTGAACCAAACCTTGCATTGCAGTAGAGTATGCAACTATACCTCCAACATTCCCTCCAGCTCCTATAACAGAGACTTTGCTATTGTTAATCATACCTACTCCTAAATAGATTTTGCTTATATTTTAATAAAAAATCTTTATTTTACACATTATTACCTATTTTTTATAAAGTTTTTATAAATAGCAATTTATTATTGCATATTTTATTCTAAAAGTGTACTATATGTAACAAGGAGAAGATATATATGAAATATGATGTTGTTGTAATAGGAAGTGGTATCGCTGGCATGAGAGCTGCGATTGAAGCGAAAGAGTTGGGGGCACAGGTAGCACTGATTACAAAGTCAGCACCAACTGCATGTAACTCGTTTATGGCAAAAGGTGGCATAAACGCTGCTATGGGAAACATGAGAGATGGTGACAATATTTTTGAGCATACGCAAGAGACACACAAGAGCTCACTCGGGATTGGCAATGAGGAGACGATCCGCATATTTTGCGAACAAGCTCCTACGGCAGTAAGAGAGCTTTTAGGGTATGGGGTAGAGTTCAACAAGCTAGAAAATGGAAAAATCGCACAACGCTCATTTGGTGGTTCAAGATATAAAAGAACAGTCTATTCGGCTGATGAAACTGGTCCTGCAATCATGAAGACTCTGCATGGTATTATAAAAGATTATGAGATAGATATTCTAAAAAACTATATGGCAATAAACTTAGTTACTAAAAATGGCACTATATCAGGAGTAACTCTTCTTGATGAGCTTAATAAGAAAGTATTAGTCTGTGAAACAAAAAGTCTAATTTTAGCTAGTGGCGGTTTTGCTTCTTTATATAAAAGTCACACTTCAAATGTAAGAGATGCAACTGGAGACGGGGTTGCTATGAGTCTTAGGGCTGGGCTTGATGTTATGAATTTAGAGTTTATACAGTTTCACCCAACAGGGTTAGAGGGCTCAAATTTTTTGCTTAGTGAGGCTGCTCGTGGTGAGGGCGGAAAGCTAGTAGATGAGAGTGGTGAATCGTTTGTGGATGAGTTAAATACTAGAGATTTTGTCACAAGGGCTATCTATAAACAACTCAAAAAAGGGAAAAAAGTTTTTTTAGACTTAACCAAACTGCCTCAAGAAGTAATTGATAAAAAATTAACTAGCATTAAAAAGAGGGTAAAAACAATAAAAAAACTAGATGTTACAAAAGACCTTATCCCTATCTACCCAATAGCACACTACACTATGGGAGGTATAAAAACTGATACGATGGGAAGAACAGCCATAAAAGGACTGTTTGCAGTAGGAGAAGTTGGAGACAATGGGGTAAATGGAGCCAATAGACTAGGAGGAAACTCTCTTGCACAAGGGGCAGTTTTTGGTAAAATTGCAGCTTATGAGGCTATAAAGTTTGCCAATAAGATGGTTAAATTTAATGGTGTTGATTATTATGAAGTTATGAATGATATTAATTACATAGAGAAGCTTAAAGAGGAAGCGGCAAGAGTCAATGCTGGTGAGGTAAGAGAGAAGATAGGGGAGATTCTTTTTAAATATCTAGGAATTATGAGAGATGAAGAGGGGATAAGTGAGGCACATAAACAATTGGTGCAGATTGAAGAGGGTATAAAAAGCTCCAAAGGTAGTTATAAGACAACCATAAAGGCGATGATAGAGCTTAAAAATGCTATATTGGTAGCCAAGGCTGTAGCGACCTGTGCTATGCGTAGAGAGGAGAGTAGAGGGGCTCATTTTAGAAATGATTTTCCTGAAAAAGATCATAAGTTTAAATCAGACACCATAATAAACATAGAAGATATAGGGGAGATAAGTGCTGTGCGGAATTGACGAGGCTGGAAGAGGTTGTATCGCTGGTCCACTTGTCATTGCTGGTGTTGTTTTACTAAGAGAGATAGATGGTGTTGGCGACTCTAAGGTTTTAAGTGAGCAAAAAAGAGAGACACTATATGAAGTGATAAAAGATAATTCAAGGCATAAAATTATCTTTTGCGACAACAACATGATTGATCAAAAAGGTCTTAGCTACTGTTTGGGTTATGCGATAAAGAGCATAAAAGAGTATTTTAATGAGTGCAGTATACTTATGGATGGAAATAGCTCTTTTGGTGTAGACGGTATAGAGACCATGATAAAAGCAGATACAAAAGTGCCAGAAGTTAGTGCCGCGAGCATTTTAGCGAAAGTGAGCCGTGACCGCTACATGTATAGCAAAAGTGAAAAGTTTTCAAACTACAGTTTTGCCAAACACAAAGGGTATGGAACTGCTCTACATGTACAGGAGATAAGAGAGTTTGGACACTCTTCTATCCACCGTAAAAGTTTTAAACTCAAAGCACTAAGAAAAAAACTCAATTAAAGAAAAAACAGCAACTATAATAACTATAAAAATCAGTAAAAAACTAATAAAAAACTTTTTTGACATTCTCTATCCTTGAGCTTAAATTTAAAAGAACCATATCGGCCAATACTAAAGCAGTCATAGACTCAGCTACGATACTTCCCCTTATGGCAATACATGGGTCATGTCTGCCCTTTAAAGTGCAGTTTTGCTCCGTACTCGCTGTGTCTATAGTGGTTTGACTTATGAAGATTGAGGGAGTTGGCTTAAAGTAGATTTTTATATCTATATCTTCACCATTGCTAACTCCTCCAAGGATTCCACCACTATGGTTTGTAGTAAAGCCATTTGCTGTTATTTGGTCGTTGTTTTGTGAGCCTCTTAGTTTTGAGGAGTTACATCCCTCTCCTATCTCAACTGCTTTTACTCCATTTATCCCCATCATAGCCTCTGCAAGAGCAGCATCAAGCTTGTAGTAGAGTGGCTCACCTAGCCCAATTGGAACATTTTGAGCTCTTACATGTGCAACTCCTCCTACGGAGTCATGCGATTTTTTGGCTTCTGTGATAGCACTCTTCCATTTCTGCTCTTTTTGCTTGTCAAGTGCAAATATCTCACTCTTTTTAGCATAGTCAAAATCAAGACTCATAGCCTGCATGCCTGCAACCTCGTAAACTCCACTTTTTACATGTAGCCCTATTTGCCTTAGCATTAGCTTTGCAATTGCTCCAGCAGCTACTCTTGCGGCTGTCTCTCTTGCACTACTTCTTCCTCCCCCCCTGTAGTCTCTGAGACCATACTTGTGAAAGTAGGTAAAATCAGCATGACCAGGTCGAAAGATATCTTTGATATTCTCATAATCCCTACTTCTTTGATTTTCATTAAAGATGATGAGGGTCATTGGGGCTCCTGTACTAACTCCCTCAAAAACTCCACTTAGTATCTCTACTCTATCCCCCTCTTTTCTAGCTGTTGCAAACTTATTTTGTCCCGGTTTTCTCCTGTTTAGTTCGCTTTGAATATACCCCTCATCTATCTTTAGACCAGCAGGAACACCATCAACTACACAGCCAATAGCTTTTCCGTGCGATTCTCCAAAACTCATAAAGCTAAACTGTTTTCCAAATTTATTTGACATTGCTACCCTTTGCTAGTATCTCTAATGCTATCATTGCGGCATTTTGCTGAGCCTCTTTTTTGCTTTTTCCTAATGCTTTAGATATCTGCTCTCCATGTACATTGACTGATACTTCAAACTCTTTTTGGTGGTCAGGACCAAAGGATTGTTCTGTGATATACTCCGGAGTTATGCCTTGACTAGCTTGAGTGAGCTCTTGCAGAGTTGTTTTATAGTCTCTAAAAATAGTTTCAAGGTCTATCTTAGGATATGCAGACTCTAAGATAGGCAGAACAATTGAGTTAGTTTTTTCAAGCCCAGCTTCAAGATACAGAGCTCCAACTACTGCTTCAAAAGCATTGGAAAGTAAAGATGATTTCTCTCTTCCTTTGTTGTTTTCCTCCGCTGTTGAGAGGTAGATGCACTCACCTAGCTCTAAGATGCGTCCTAATTTTTCAAAACCTTTTTCATTTACGATGGAAGCCCTAAGTTTTGAGAGATCGCCCTCTGGCAAACTTGTAAATTTTGAAAAAAGATACTCTCCTATAATCAAATCTAGCACAGCATCCCCTAAAAACTCTAGCCTTTCGTTGTTATAAGGTTTTTTATAACTTTTATGCGTAAGTGCCTCGGCTATCAGATTTTGATTTTCAAACTGATAACCCAGACGCTTCTGCAGATTTATTAACTTTTTTTTCATCTATATCCTTTCGTTAAATTTTTTATAAAGTCACTGAAAAGAGACACTCTCTTCGTATACTCCTTCTGTTATGGTCGGCTCTATATTTGCAGAGGCAATCGATTGACAGTTTGGACATCTGTAAAAATGTATAGGAAAACAGTTTTTGCACTCACCGCAAATATACTCAAAACTCAAAGATGCCTTTTTATACTCAATAGAGTTTAAATTTGCCAACACTTCTAGCTCAAAATAGTCATATTTATCATGCTTAACCCTGTTTAAGCCTTTTGCACTGCATATTTGCTGAACTAATGGAGCTTTGCAATTTGAGATATCGAACCACCCTAAATCAACCATCCATAGTAGGTCTAAAAGCTTTTTATGGTCAAATTTTTCAAATAGCTTTAAATCTACTTTTGCCTTTGTTGTCTGCCAGAATTCAAAAATTTTTCTCTCTAAAAATGGCGCAAATTCAAGCATATTAGAAAGCTCTTTAAGTTTCTTTTCGTCGCTAAACTTATAATCATAGATGATTGAAAGTGACATAAGGTAATCCCTCTGTTTTGTCACTTTTGCACCAAGTTCCTCAAGCGAGTCTAGCACCTCTATGGCTCTATCGTACTCTTTTAGCCTCTCATAGCTGACACTCAAATGCTTTAACGACTCCTCATTTCTTGGATGAAGTTTTAGCGAATCTAAAAATACCTCGCAACTTTTTCTTAAAAATCCAGCATTAAAATATATCTTGCCAAGCTCGCTTAGTATATACTCTCTCTCTTCTCTCTTTTTTGCTCTATCTA
>CAZXOZ010000043.1:0-12838 GCA_964642805.1 uncultured Sulfurospirillum sp.
GCCATAAGCTAAAACTACTCCTGTCGAAGCCATGTCAACCCCATCAGAAAATAGAGTGTCATTATATCTTAAATTTACTTACATGTAGTATAATGTACTTTTTCTATGGAGAATACTTATGATAAAATTGATTTTCGCATCCTTGATTTTCGCAAGCTGTCTTTTTGCAAGTCAGACTACTGGCAATATAAGAGGCATAGTTACAGAGCTACAATACTCCAAAGGTCTTTGGAATTATAGAGTTGTAAGTGAAGATACAACCAACCTAAAACTCTCTAGTGCGGATTTTACTCACACAAAAAGAGTGGCAAAAAAGGGAGATTTTGTATATACTATTATCAAAAACGGCAAGTTAAAAGAGCTTTTTTTGATTAATCGTAGCAACTTAAAACAAAAAAAGCCCAAAAAGAGAGCAAAAACAGTAAATAAGCACAATAAAAGAACAAAAAATCATCAAATTTTAGAGACACCTACAACAGAATCTGTTAAGTTTTAGTAGTTTATCCCGAATTATGCAATTCTATTGCATAATTTGGGATTATTTTATAAAATCTTTTAGCATACTAAATGCTGCTTTTCTACCATCTGCTGCTGCGGTTACTGCCAAGTCTGCTCCTCTTACTCCGTCACCACCAGCATATATCCTTGCATTTGAGGTTCGCTTGTCTTTATCTACTATGATATCTCCCCATTTTCCAGTGTTAATCTGCCCATCATCATACCAAACATGTCTATAGTTATCAAAACCAAGTGCAAGTATGATGATGTCGCACTCCATCTCAAAGTCGCTATTTTCAACCATCTGTAGCCTACTTCTTCCACTCTCATCTGGTTCGCCTAGTGCTGTTCTTTGACAAATCAACCCCTTGACATGTCCACCATCATCGACTATAACCTCTTTTGGGGCAGTATAAAACTCAAAAATCACCCCCTCTTCTTTTGCGTTAATGACCTCTTTTGCGGAACCCGGCATATTTTTTTCATCTCTTCTATAAGCACATGTGATTGACTCTACTCCCATCCTAGCAGAAGTCCTAAGAGCATCCATAGCAGAGTCTCCGCCTCCAATAACGATAACTTTCTTATCTTTCAAAAGATTTTCGGTAAAATCCTCAAATACTCTCTTTTGTGCATAAGTTAAAATATTCATCACTTGATATACCCCGTGAGCATCTTCGTTTTTCATCCTAGCACCACTGCCGTTTGGAGCTCCAACACCAACAAAGATGGCATCATAATTGTCTAGCATATCTTTAAACTGCTCTGAGTCTTTAATATAGGTATCTAAATAGAGATTCATCCCCGCCTCTTTCATCCACTCAAATCGCCTCATTATAATCTCTTTTTTGATTTTAAAGTTTGGTATCCCATAGGTCAAAAGCCCTCCTGGTCTATCTGACTTCTCAAACATATCTACCTCAACACCGCCCCTAAGCAAAAAAGTAGCACAACTCATGCCAGCAGGACCACTCCCTATAACAGCCACTTTTTTACCGATTTTTGGTCTATCTTGTCCATAATCAGGTCTTATACCCATCTTGAAGGCCTCCTCATTTAGATGGACTTCAATAGCTCCAATGGCCACACTTCCGCTATCAGTTTTAGATATGGTGCAGCCTCCTTGACAGAGCTTATCGTGAGGGCATATCATGCCTAAAATCTCTGGAAAAGGAGATGTCTCATTGCTTGCATCAAACGCTCCTTGTATATCACCTTTTTTAACCTTCTCTATCCAAATAGGAATCTTATTCTCCAAAGGACAACCAGTTCTACAAAAGCTAAACTCACCAATACTCATATCCTTAAATATATCGATAGGACACTTAATGCACCTCAATGACTGCAAATTTGCCTCATTGTTATCAAAAATATAGTAGGTTGGATTAAAATCCTCTTTCCTCTCTTTTGCCTCTCTTTTTCTAGGTGTCTGTCTTTCAATCTTTATGTAGTTCATCATTTTTGCTGGCTTCACTCTCTCTCCTTTAGCTCAATATACTCTATATGCATCTCTTGACCTGTTAAAACCTCTGTATTGCCACCACTGCAATAAGGACAAAAGAAGTTAAAACTATCAACTCCACTCTCTTTTTTGCAATCTTTGCAGAGTATAGTTATCTCTACAATATTCATCTGCATAGTTGCATTTTTGCAGACACTATCCTCTTTGAAAAAGTTAAAACTCTCTCTTAAAAAGTGTGGCTCAATCCCACTCATCTTGCCAATCTTGACAACTACTTTTTCAACCTCTCTATCTTTTGCATGTTTTTTACAAATATCAAGCATAGACTGAACTATAGAAAATTCATGCATTATAGCTCAAACTCGCTAAGATTTCATCTTGTTATATGTCTCATAATCTATCAAAACAATAGCATCTGTCGGACATATATTGATACATGCTTGCTTCCCCTCTCCACCACCACACAAATCACATGTGATAGCCACCATCTGACTCACAGGAGCATCAGGTTTTATGTTGGCTACCATAACCACCGCACCATAAGGACAGACCATATCACAACTCTGACAGCCTATACAATCACTCTCATAATACTTAACAAAACCCTCTTCAAATTTGATAATATCTACAGGACACCCCTCAAGACAAGGTGCATCAGGACACTGCATACACTGCATAGGAGTAGTTTTTCCATCAAAACTAATCACCTTGTTTCTTGGAGGCTCTACCGTTTCACCGTTTAACATCATATCATAAAGCTTATCTGTATCAATCCCCATGTGATCAGCAGAACAGGCCAGTTCACAGTTGATACACCCTATACACTTATCTGGATATGCGTATATAAATCTATTGTTTCTCATCTATATACTCTTATCTTTCAGTGCAAGATATACAAGGGTCGATACTGTTTAGTATCATAGTAACATTGTCCACTTTATCGCCTAAAATCATCACCTTTAGAGCTTCCCAGTTAGTAAAAGTAGGTACTTTCCACCTCATTCTAACAGGCTTTTGAGAGCCATCAGTTTTAAGATAGTAGATAAGCTCGCCCCTTGGAGCCTCTATCCTAACAACAGCTTCACCAGCAGGTATATGAGGTCTCTTCTCTACATAAGTATCACCCTCGGGAAGAGTGTTTACAACATATTTTATAATCCTGACAGCTTCTAAAATATCGCCAAATCTAGCCATAGCTCTAGAGTGCACATCACAACCATCTCTAAGAGTCACTCTTGGTTTTAACTTCTCATCTGTACTAAATAGCGAATATGGGGCCATAATCCTCACATCATTATTTATCCCGCTTCCTCTAGCAACAGGGCCCGTTACTCCTAGCTCCAATGCTTTGTCTTTCGGTAAAATTCCTATGCCTATAGTCTTAGATCTCAAACTCTCATCACTCTCATATCTATCTTGAAGATCTCTTATCTTAGGTTCAGCAATAGCGAGAGTCTCTAAGATAAACTTGATTTTCGTCTCATTTAAATCATACTTTACACCTGTAAGCTGATTTGCACTCATATCCATTCTGTTGCCCCAAATAGTCTCTTTGAGGTCTTGCATATGCTCTCTTGTCTCCATAGTATCTTTCATAAGCTCATGCTCATGTGCTAAGTGTGTTAGCATTCCTAGATTGAACATATCAGATGCTACTCTTTTTACCTCGTCCGCTATTATCCTTAAGGCTTCGCCTCTTGGAGGGATTTTCACTCCAGAGATTTTCTCTACTGCTAAAGCATAAGCAAAGGGGTGCTGATTTGAACAAAGCGAACAGACTCTCTCTGTTAAGATGAGATTTTGCATAAAATTCTTCTTAGTCACTAAAGACTCCATGCCTCTGTGGATAAATCCATTGATAATCTCTACAGCAGTTACAGTTCTATCCTCATCAGCATTAAGCCTAAAATAGACTGACTCTTCAAGCTCAGGATGAAAAGGTCCTATATCTATCCTCTGACTCATCGCTTAATTCCCTTGTTTACATCTGCCCAAAGTATATCAGTCTCACTTACGCCTAGAGACATCTTTGAGAGGGATATATACTCATTTAACACTCCCTTGACAAGGCTTGGATCTAGAAATAGTCTGCTATTGTCAGGATGACCAACAGGCTCAACCCCATACATCTCTCTCATCTCTCTCTCCGCCCAGTTTGCACTACTCAAAATTGGCGTTATAGCAATAGTCTCTTTGTTGTCGGTTTTTATCTCTGTATTGACGATAAGCCCCTCAATATCAAAGTGGTATATAACAGTATGTGTATTATCCTCTTCATTCTTATACGCTGTGGCGACTATACATCGCCCCATACAGGCTTTTATGACCTCTGCTACATGTACAATCTCTAGCCTATCTTTTAGTATCAGCCAAATAGAGGGATTTCCATAACTATCTTGATCCTCTTTTAGCTCATATCCATTGACTGTTTTTGAAATCAGTAGATCTTTTATCTCTTCGATTTTCATGCATACATCCTTTTAAAATTCTCAATTTTTCTGCATTTTGAGCAGACTTGCGTATTTAGTTTCTTTATATCATCATAAACATAAGACTTACCCAAAAGTCCTTTTGATGGAGGCATATACTCATCCCCACAACTCGAACACTCTTTAAAATCTACAAAGCCAACATTGATATCTTCAAACTTCTTGTTTTGAAGTTTTACCGTATCGTAACTATTGGTAGAGTAGATTGCACCTGTTGGGCAAAAGTAACCACAATTGCCACAATAACAGCAGCTATTGTGCCAAACTTTATGCACAAAACCACTATCAGTCTGGGAGATTTGTATAGCGGTAGATGGACAAACAGTCTCACATGTTCTACAAGCCGTACACAACTCCTCTCTTAGAGATATTCTCCCTCTAAAAGTATCGGGGGCTGTAAAATCTTTAAATATCGTATCTATGCTCGTTGGAATTGCCTCACCACTCATCTTCTGCTCAAGAACTTTGATGCCCTTAGCAACTCCCTCAGCGATTGATTGAGGTCTAGGAGGGCAACCTGCTATATTGACATCAACATCAACAAACTTATCAAGTGGTCCATTGATAGCATAAGAGTCTCTAAAAATCCCACAACTAATCGAACATGTACCAATCCCAACAACTACAAAAGGTTTTTTCAGCCTGCTCAAAGAGCCCTTCAAAAAAGACTCACTCCTAGCAGTAAGAGGCCCTGTTACAACCACTATATTTGCGTCATCTACCTCATTGACTAGCTCAACACCAAGCTCGTCCATATGAAACTTCTCTACAAATGCCGTTGCAACAAACTCCACATCACATCCGTTACAACTTCCCGTATTGATTCTAAATACTTTAGGGATAACCTTACTCATAAAATTCCTTAGCTTTTAATTCAATTAGTAACTCTAGCACAATAACATAAAAATAGTTACACTCCACTATCAATTGTAGATATATTTTGGGAAAATGTAACAAAATTACCATTTTGAGAAGAGCTTATCATAGGCGGATAGTTTTCTAGTAGCTTTTCTACCTCTATGTTATATTTTGCTATCTCACTATCCTCTTTTTCTAAAGGAGATGCACAAAGCTTTAGCTGCTCTAGATCGTCTTTGTTTATAAAGCAGATAGTCACTTTTTTGTGCTTTAGGTTATCTGCTTGGGATAACTGTATCTGACATGATTTTGTATCTATCTAGGTCGCTAAGCTTTTTGTAATCTAAAATCATATTTTACATTTTTATTTTTTAAAATTATATCACAATATTTGGGTATAATTTGCAAAAAAACACAGGAATAGTATTGGCAAAAATTACAGAAAATGAAATAAGACAAAGTATAGCAGATGCTATCCAGTATATCTCCTATTATCATCCAAAAGATTTTGTTGAGAGCATGGTTGAGGCATACAACATAGAGAGATCAGAGTCAGCAAAAAATGCTATAGGTCAGATACTTATCAATTCAAAGATGTGTGCTATAGGACATCGTCCGCTATGTCAAGATACAGGATCAATCAATGTATTTATAAAAATTGGTTTAAAGGCTAATTTGGACATATCAAAAGAGTTAGATGAGATTATAAATGAGGGTGTTGCTTTGGGCTATAAAAACCCAGAAAATACCCTTAGATACTCTATCGTAAGTGATCCAATAGGCAAAAGAGTAAATACAAAAGACAACACCCCAGCAGTCATACATGTAAGCGTGGATAATTCAAACTGTATCGATATTACCGTTGCAGCAAAGGGTGGTGGCAGTGAAAACAAATCTAAATTCGCAGTTTTAAATCCAAGTGATAGTGTGTATGATTGGGTTATGGAAAATGTTAAAAACATGGGAGCAGGCTGGTGTCCTCCTGGAGTTTTAGGGATAGGTATAGGCGGAAATCCTGAAAAGTCTATGCTTCTAGCAAAAGAGTCTTTGATGGGTCATATAGATATTCATAAGCTACAAAAAAGAGGCGTAAAGACTCCTCTTGAAGAGCTTAGGCTTAAGCTATATGAAGGCATAAATAAGATGGGTATCGGAGCTCAAGGATTGGGTGGTATAACTACTGTTTTGGATGTGAAGATATTGGACTATCCATGTCACGCGGCATCTCTTCCAGTAGCTATGATACCAAATTGTGCAGCGGCGAGGCATATACATTTTGTATTAAATGGAAGTGGAGTAGCAGTTTTTGAGAAGCCCGATTTAGATTTATGGCCTGACATAGAGCTGCCTATGAGTAGTATAAAAAGAGTAAATGTGCAAGAGATGAGTAAAGAGAATCTCCATAAGTTTAAATCGGGTGATACCTTGCTTCTTTCAGGAAAAATATTGACAGCAAGAGATGCAGCTCACAAAAAGATAGTTGAGTACAAAAACGCAAACAAACCTCTCCCAAATGGAGTCGATTTAGAGCATAGACTTATCTACTATGTGGGTCCTGTTGACCCTGTGAGAGATGAGGCAGTTGGTCCTGCTGGTCCTACTACTTCAACAAGAATGGATAAGTTCACAAAAGAGATGATGGAGATAAATATACTAGGCATGATAGGAAAAGCGGAGAGAAAACAGCCAACAATTGACCTTATAAAAGAGTATGGCTCAATCTATCTCATAGCAACTGGAGGGGCAGCATATCTTATTAGTCAGTCTATCAAAAAAGCAAAAGTAGTAGCTTTTGAAGAGCTTGGCATGGAGGCGATTTATGAGTTTGAAGTAAAAGATATGCCTGTAACTGTTGGAGTTGATAGTAGTGGGGTATCTATACACACAACTGGACCTGCAAGGTGGAGAGTTTAACCCGAATTATGTAATAGAAATCACTAAACTAGCTTTCAACTAGCAGTCTAAATTACCATATATTTTATAACAATCTTTACCGCTACTTTTTGCTTCACACATAGCACTATTTGCAAACTCTAACAACTCTTTCTTGCTTTTTGCTTGATTTGGATAAATACTTACTCCTAAACCTATGCCAACCGTATACTCTTTTTTGTTTTTTGCACTAATGGGTATTTTAACTTCTGAAATAATTTTATTTGCTATATGCGAAATATCTGAAAATTGTCCTATTTTTTCAAGCATAATAGCAAATTTATCCTTTTCAAGTCTTGCGACTGTATCACTATTTCTAACTACATACACCAATCTTTTTGCTATTTCACTCAGTATTATATCACTGATACTTTCTTCTTGTATGGCACTGGTGTCTTTAAAACAATCTATATCAACTAAAATAATACCAAGCATGCTCTTACTTCTATCGGCTCTTTGAGTTGCATGATTGAGTCTATCAATAAATAGAGTTTTATTTGGCAGGTTTGTAAGTGTATCATAGTGTGCCATCTTCTTAAGTCGCGATTCTACTAATTTTTGATGCTCTTTGCTTTGTAAAATTGCCACAAAATTAGTTATTTCACCTCTCTTGTTTTTGATTGCACTTATGTTCATTAGCTCTGAATGAATTGTGCCATTTTTATACTTATTGAACATCTCACCTGCCCAAACTCCTTTTGTAAGTAGGTCTCTCCACATCTGTGTGTAGAACTTCTTATTGTGTTTACCAGATTGTCGTATACTTGGATTCTTACCTACAATCTCACTCTCATTGAATCCTGTAATCTCTTGAAAAGTGCTATTAACATCTACTGTTATCCCTTTTTCATCTGTGAGCAATATCGCCTCATTTGTACTGTCAAATATTTTAGAATAGAGCTCTGTTCTGTCTTGAAAAATCCTCTCTTGTGTAACATCTAAGCCAAATCCGCACAAAACTCTCTCTTTTTCACTCTCAACTGGAAACTTATATGTCTCAAAAAAAAATTTTATTCCCTCTTCATTTGTTATATACTCTTTATGTTTATGCTTACCTTCATAAAATGCTTCTCTATCGCTTTCAGCAATATGTTCACTTATTTTTTTATCAAAAATCTCTTGTGCTGTTCTATTCTTCCACTCCTTAAATCCTAGTAGTTTTTTAAAAAAGCTATTTACATATATATATCTGCCCTGCTTATCTTTTATGAAGCTTAAAGCCGGGAGATTATCCATAAAAGTCATAAATAGATCTCTCTGCTTTTTGATTTTTATTAATTCGCCTCTTTGCGAACTTATATCTCTCAAAGTTCCATAGACTTTTACTATCTTATTGTTGGCTCCATATACACCCTTGCCTCTAAAGTTTACCCACAAATCTTTAAATGAAGTTTTAAGACGATGCTCTATATCTATAAACTCGCTCTCTCCTCTTATATGCATAGAGAGAGCCTCATTTGTTTTCGCCATATCATAAGACTCTACTAAGTTTATCCAATTGACTATGTTGTCTGGTGCTTTCTCGTCCTCTTCATAGCCTAAAATCTCTTTTGCTCGCTTGGATAGCAAAAGCGCATTGCTCTTCACATCCCACTCCCAATACCCTTCTCTTGAACCCTTAAAAGCCAACTCCAAACTCTCTTTTTTATTCAAAATAGCCATTTTATCACTTTTCATTTGGCTTACATCAAACAAAATTCCAACAGAACCGTCAAAATAGTTAGTAAAATTTACAATCGTTAACTTTTTTATATCGTTGTCGTAGGTAAGCTCGCACTCTTTCACACAAGCTCCCCTGAACTCCTTCAAATCATCAATTGCCTGTTTCTTAAGATCTTTAAAACTTATATCAAAAGCTCTATTGCATCCTACGAACTGGCCATTTATGTCTTTATAAAAAATAGGAATATTAATCGCGTCTAAAAGGGAGTAGTGTTTTTTACTCTCAGAAATTAGATTTTTTATCTGATTAGATTTTTTAAGAACTAAAATCAACAAAAAAAGAGTTATAATGGATAAAATAATATTTTCGAGTTCAAGCATCTGCACACCTCATTAGAATATATGATTAATTATATCATTTATTGAGCTATTTTAATAATTTTTTCATCTACTTCGAGATAAAATTATGAAAATTAACACTATACCTAGGATATAAAGTGAAATCCTGTGATATGAGTGTTTATTTGCAGACTTGTAAGCCTTGTTTAAAACATTCACTATATCGATTAGCCATTTCTATGCGTTTTTTGGTAGAAGGGTGCGAAGCAAAGTAGTTTAAGAAATCTTTCTCCTTGATATTATGACTACGATTATCTTTCATGTAGTGGGTCATTCTCGCCATAATATGGGAAAAAGAGGCAGGGTCAATATTTGACATCAACATCTTATCAAAAGCATATAAATCTGCTTCTAACTCATGTGCGCGTGAATACGAACTACTAACCAATGCTGTACCTAAACCTATGCCAAAATCTCCCATGCCACTTGTGTCGCCTGCTATCATCATAACTGCAATGGTTACAAAAGTCCCCTCTATCATCATCTCTAAACCATGTCTATGAACTATATGACCCATCTCATGAAGTAAAACAGAATCTATTTCATCTTGATTTTTAGCAAGCTGTATAAGCTTGTCCGTTAATATAATATCACCTGATGGTAGTGCTAAAGCATTAGGTATGGACTTATTGCCCATAGTCCAAGAACGAAAATGAAGCTTATAAACAACTTCTTTTGCATCACTTGCACCAAGTGGTGCAATCTTTGTATAAAAATGTTTAGATATTTTCTCTTGTTGCTCTTTAGAGATATTGCTCTCTTGAAATATCGCTTTATCTAAAAACTTCATAGAGCCTGCAGCAATAAGTTTATTGGTTTCATAAGGTAAAGAGTGAGCTATTACTTGACTAGCCCACGGAACTCCCCATTTAAAGAATGAAAAACTACTTACAATAGTTATTACTACTGCTACAACAATGACACGATAGTGTGTTTCTAAATAATGGACAATATTGTTGATCTTTTGTTGGCTAGCAAAAAATTTATCAACTTCATCATTTTCCATTGTTGTAAAGAGTGAACCATCTTCAAGCACTATTTTTCGCTCAACACTGCCTAAACGAGCGGAAGCTTGGATCTTAGAGATGTCCCCACGATATGCTATTTTACCTTCTAATGTAACAGTATATTGATTTAAATTGTCCATCTCAAAGGTTGCGATAAACCGTTTAGCACTACCTTTGGGACACCAATAGCCTTGAATCATCCACTAAAACCCTACATCCGCATCAACATCAAACGCATCACCCACCTGATCACCTATAGCATTCACACTATTTTTTTGTTGTGTAATGTATTCGTTAAATCCAACAGAGGTATCTACTAGAGTGTTTTTTAACATCAATCTAGCAATCCTGACTTTTGCCCAAGGAGTTGCCAAGCCCAATGTAAATATAATCATCAAAAGATTAGTAAACATTACCCATGCAAGTGCTCTAGCACTCAAAGTTGACTCTAATGAAATTTTATTATCCAAAAATGTATTCTTATAAACATAAGCTCTTTCTCGACTTGTAACATATGCCTTTACAAACAATATAACTACTAAAAATGCAATATATATGACAACAAAAACCGTTACAAACCCACCTCCCAAACCTAACATGACAACACCTATAACCCCTAGAGAAACAAGAACAAGTCCAAATGCTTTTACATAAATGCTTAAAAACTTTTTAACTTCTAAGCTTGTAGAAAATATACCTTGGCCATAAAAACTATTGCCAATCTTATACTCTTTTGATTTCTTACTAAT
The DNA here is from genome assembly GCA_964642805.1 of uncultured Sulfurospirillum sp. Lineage (GTDB taxonomy): Bacteria > Campylobacterota > Campylobacteria > Campylobacterales > Sulfurospirillaceae > Sulfurospirillum_A. Next base: position 11,057 of record CAZXOZ010000043.1, read on the forward strand.
TAATGCCATAAAGTAAATATATCCAGCTATAAACAACAAACCTAGCAATATGCCACCTATCATTAAAGGTGTTTCACCCATAGCCTCTATGATACCCTCTTTAGAAGGGATCATAACCATAACTAGAATACCAAGAACTACAATAGGAAGAGAAGCAAGAAGAGGGTAACCTAAAAATATCATATATGAAGTTTTTAGGTTACCCTTAAATGCAAAATGTACATTTGAAAAACTTGTAACTTTCATGTTAAACATTAAGCTTCGCCATATAATCCATGGCAGAATTAACATAAATAGCAGTATAATTATCCAAGCAAATTGTGGTGCTATTTGAGTAGCGAATGAATAAATTACTAAGAAAAAAACTCCTATTAAAAACCCTAAAACCAACTGTTTACCTGTTGCGTGGTATTCAAAGTTTCTGTCACCCAAATTAGAGTTAGCATAAAAATAACGACGGTTTCGTACTTTTGCCCAAGGATAATAGATACCAAAGGTAATAATAATCAATAAAATATTGACAATCCAAATCTTAAAATATTCACTCCCTTTTCCCGTAAAATACAAAGCTTCCATATATTCTCCTTATGTGACATATCGAAGCTATAGTATAGTAGAAGCTAACTTAAGATTGTGATATGCCCATCTTAAATTGAACCCTCTGATTAACTATCATCTTATTAGCCTTATTTTAATAGCTCTTTTTCATCCACATAAAATGGTACGGCCCTAAGTCCTGCTGAAAAATATCTTTTTCTTGTCTGCTCTACTCTTGCTATATCCTCGTCACTTACCTTTGTGTCTACACTGCCATTGAAATATTTTTTAACAATTTTTATCTTCTCATCAAGAGTTTTTGCAGCACTTGCTTGCTTATACATAATTGCTGATTTTTCTAATGAACTTCTGTCGTGAACTGGCGTAAAAATAAATTTTAAATTATAATTCTCTAATTTTGCCTCTATTTGTTCAACTTCATTACTGCAAAACGGACATTCTGGATCTGTAAATTTCACTAAAGTCTCTTTTGTAGGATCATCTCCCAAAACTAAAATATTTCTCTTATCCTCTTTTTTGTATAGCTTTGAGAGACTCTTGATGAGTTTTTGCCTATCAATCTTCTCTTTAATGCTTCCGCTACTAATATTGATAACATCAGGAAAAATAAACTCTCCTTGAGTAAAAATCGATATTTTTTGTACACGACTTCCATCACTAATATCAACCGAAACATAGTCCATGTTTTCCATATCGTCTACTGCTATTCTTGAAGTTATATGCACTTTTACAGTTGGTACTGGAATTTGTGCTTTAAAGTATTGAATGATTTGTGCATCAGTTGCCGCAAATGCAGAAGTGCCAAAAATAAGAGCTATTAAAATTAGCTTTTTTATCATATTTTACCCTTTCGAATTATTAAAAATTATTATACAATATGTTTTACAAATACTTTTTAAATGAAAGAATAACATGGCAAACAAAAAAGAGTTAATAAGCGAAATAGCAAAACTAATAGAATCAGACCCCAACAATACCCCTATGGAGCCTACAGTGCTGGAAATTTTAAGTGAAGATGAGCTCATATCAGTTTTAAAAAATCTCTACAAATCAAAAGAGACAAGAGGTGAGCAAAACGAGGAGTGGTTCAAGGAGCTGTGTGACAACCCTAAACCATAACTCTTTTCATCCTATCTTTTTTTATATCGTCATAGAGGTCTAAGTGGTCGAGATAAGCCACAAGATACTTTCGACTCATATCATAATGCTCTCTAAAAGAGGCGA
>CAZXOZ010000044.1:0-12339 GCA_964642805.1 uncultured Sulfurospirillum sp.
TTGAGAGAAGAAAAACTGATCCTCTAAGACAGTGGAAACTTAGCGAGATAGACCTACAAGCTCAAGAGAGATGGGATGACTTTACAAATACCAAATACTATATGGTAAAACAGACCCACTCGCAAAGTGCCCCTTGGACTATCATTCGCTCAAATGATAAACATAAAGCAAGGCTTGAGGTTTTAAAAGTCATACTAAACTCTGTCGATTATACCAATAGAAATAGGGAGCTTAGCTATACTCTTGACCACAATATCGTTATATCTGGAGCTAGAGAGATAGAGATTATGGATGACCAAAGACTAAGTGCTGGAAAATTTATAGGGTAAAATACCACATAAGCGAAAACATCAATCCCGATGTTTTCGCTATCTTCTCATCTGACATAAAATCCATAACTTCGTCTTTTTTTATATATACTACTTCAATGAATTCATCATCAATGCCCCCGCCCTTGCCTACTCTCATGCCCTCATCAATAGTAGAAAAATATAGAGTTTGATGACCGCCAGCAAAACCAACTGCGGTATAAAAAGAGTCGATTTTTTTTATAAACTCAAGCGGCACATCATAGCCTGTCTCCTCTAGTATCTCCTCATAAGCAATAGTTTTGAGGGGTTTATTTTTATCTACTAAGCCAGCACAAAGCTCATAAGTAAATCCGTCCGCATTTTTTAGATATACCGATGGGCGAAACTGCTTTACAAAAACAAAAGAGTCTAAATCTTTGTGATATAGAAGTATAGACACACTATCATGAGTATCCACTAAGTCCCAACGCTTTTGAATGCCTCTTTGTATATAAAACATACTTTTTGGCTTTATATAGTCGGATTTTATACAATCCTCAAGCCGTAAAAATTTTATTTGTTTCACAATAGCACCCAGCTAGCTAGCCCCAAAAAACTAAGAAACCCAATCACATCAGTGGAGGTTGTTAGGATTACGGTACTACCAATGGCAGGATCAACTCCCAATCTTTTCAAGACCAACGGAACCACAGAGCCTACAAGTCCAGCACAAAAAAGATTTATAAGCATTGAAGCAGCTATGACTAGACCAATTCTGCCATCCCCAAACCAAAAAAAAGCGATAAAACCAATAATAACAGCAAATGCAAATCCATTAATCAAAGAGAGTGTCATCTCTTTTTGTATCGCCTCTTTAGCATTCTCTCTATCAACTTCACCCAAAGCCAATTGACGAACCATAATCGTTAGAGATTGCGTTCCAGCATTTCCTCCCATAGAGGCAACTATAGGCATGAGTATTGCAAGTGCGACATAGGTGCTTAAAACAGCCTCAAACTGCCCTATCACAACTGAAGCCAATATAGCAGTCCAAAGATTCAAGAAGAGCCATGTAAATCTAGATCTTCCAGCCTCTTGTATGCTCTCTTCATGCTCTACTTCATCATCAACACCAGCTAGTTTGTATATCTGATCTGTTGCTCGCTCTTCTATGATGTCATAAATATCGTCAGAGGTAATTCTGCCTAGTAACTTTCCGTGGTGATCTACAATTGGTAAAGCTGAAAGGTCATAGTCTTCAAAAATTTCAATGACTTTTGAGATTTCCTCATCATCTCTTATATATCTCGACTTAAACTCCTCCTCTCTTCCGTCAAGCTCCTCTTTAAAGGTTTTATTAAAATCAAAAGTTATTAAATCCTCCAAAAAGATAGTATACATCAGCCTATCCAGCTTTCCAACAATTGAGACTTGATGCACATTCTCTAGCTCACCACTTCTCTTAAGCTCCCTTAGTCTGTCTACTGCTGATTGTATCTTTTCATCATAGGTGGCTGAAAAAAGTTCAGTCTGCATGTATGCACCAGCTCTATCATCTTCATAGCCGATAAGCCTCTTTATATCTTCTTGATTATCTTCGTCTAGTCCAACTAAAATCTCTTCAGCTTTAACCTCATCAATCTCTTCAATATGCTGTATTAAGTCAGTTGCATCATCACTCTCTAAATCCTCAATCGCTTCACACAGTTGTTGCGATGGGATACTCTCTAAAATCTCCTTAAGATAGTGTTCTGGAAGTTCTAATACTAAGTCACCCAATACATCATGTGGAAATCTCTGTAAAAGAGAGATGAAAGATGCCTTGTCGTAAGCTCTTATACTTTTTAAGTATTTTGCTAATTCTGAGACAGAAATCTCATAATCAATTTTACCTAAAAGGTAGGCTTCAACTACCTTTATACCCTCTTTTGCTTCTCTTTTTTTTGGCATAACTAATTTTCTATTGAACTCTCTCATTTTTGGCATCAATACTAACTAAATAATCCGTAGGCTTCTCATTTTTTAAATCCTCAAAGCTACTTAGTGCGACCTCTATATCTTTTTTAACTCTTTTTGTGTGTGTTAAAAAATCTTCTCTTTTTTGTCCCTTTAGTTTAGACTTAGTAATTCTCACTACACTATTTGGATTTATGGCACGATTGTTTCTATATAGACCAAAGTGAAGATGAGGGCCTGTGCTCATGCCAGTGCTTCCAACATATCCTATGACCTCTCCTTTTTTAACTCTCTTACCTTTTTTTAGCCCTTTTTTATAACCCCTCATGTGAGCATAAAGAGTCTTATATCCATCTTGATGTCTAATGATAATAGTTTTACCATAGCCACCTTTTCTCCCTATGTGTGTAATCTTGCCTACGCCCGCTGCTCTGATAGGAGTACCAGATTTTGCCGCATAATCTATACCCAAGTGAGCTCTATATTTTTTTAAAATAGGATGAAATCTTTTATATGTAAAGCCTGATGAAATCCTATGATAATTCACAGGTTTTGATAGGAAAAATCCCTCTACCTCTTTACCCTTTGAGTCATAAAATCTTCCATTATTATAAGAAAAAACATAGTTTTTATCTCCTCTTATCTCCACCATTGCAGCCTCAATTTCTGGAGAGCCAAACTGCTTGCCGAGTCTTGTTCTTTTTGTATAAAATATAACTACTCTATCGCCCTTTTGCAATCTCTTAAAATCTACACTATTTTTAAATGCTCGTGAAAACTCATGTGCTAAAAGATAGTTATCAGTCCTATCTATGATATCTTGATATGGTGATCTTAAAATCTCTATTGTTGCTGTACGACTCTTTTTTTGATATGATATTGGAGTAGTTCTAAACTCATACCCATTTTCATGAGAGATTATGTGTAACTGCAACTCTTCACCAACTGGGATTAGAACCTGCTCAATTTTACCATCTACACTTTTTAAGATATGAAACTCAACACCAGACATAATTTCAGTAGCCAGCTCTTGCTCTTGAATATCTAAATCATAATATATACTATTGGGAAGTTCGTTCTTCTCTAAAAAGGTTAGAAATGTCTCGCCCTTGCCCCATTTTTGTACATGTAGAGCTGTAGCATTAAGTGAAATCACCAAAAAAACCAATATAAAAAAAATCTTTCTCATTCATCGCCCTTTTAGAAGTTTAGACATTCTACCAAAACAACTCTAAATCTTCTTTTAAAAACTGTTGTAGTATAATTCTAAAATTAAATAATTGACCTTGCACACTTATTTCTCGAAAAGTCCTACTTTTCGTAGCTTTAGGGAGTGATAGGAGATTTATCCCCTACCACCATAGCGAGCTTTGCTTGATATAGTGCGTAAGGTCAGTTAAATAAAGCAAAAGGAGTTCCATTGCATAAACTACTAATATTCTTTAGTCTGCTCTTAATCTCTTCTCAAAGCATTAGTGCTAAGTCAATTTTCAATCAATTTGAGACGCAAATACTCCAGATTGATGGCAAAACTGCTACTATACAAAACTCTGATGATATAGTTATAGGCTCATCTGGTATAGTTACTCATACTTTTGAAGATAGAGTATCAACCATAATCGCAAGAGCTGATGTTATAAAAAAAACTGACAACAAAGCTACTATAAGATTTAGCGAATATCAGCTTTCAACTCAAACCGCACTCCCAAAACCAGGAATTGTTCCTGTGGTTGGAGATAGAGTTACTCTAAATTTTTTATATAGCAGAGCTCTTATTGTAGCACCAAATTTTAGAGTATTTAGAGACACTACGGAGCACTTTAAAGATATAGAGTGGATTCATCCTGATATAGTTGCGGCTTATCTATCGAAACAATCTAGACCAAATCCCAATAGAGAGATTTTTCAAAAAGCTTGTGAAGTAAACTCAGCGGGATTAATCTTTTTTGCACTTGATAAGAGTGGATATTTTGTAGATTGCAATAACTTTAATACTGTCAAAAAAATAGAGACTTCCCCCATTGAAAAAATTCAGCTACCTTTTTACACAAGGATAAAAGATATAGACACTAGCTGGATTCAATGGAGTGGACGCCATATAGAGAATTTTGATGCTTACTACAGAGCTTTAATAGGACAATAGTCTTGAATAAAAAACATATAGAGTATTTTAAAACCACTCTTGGAGATGAAAATGTCTATGACGACAAAGCTCACCTGATAGCTTACGCTTATGATGCAACTAGGCAGAGATATGAGCCTGATTTAGTGATATTTCCTAGAGATGAACAAGATATAAGTGATATACTAAAGTACTGCAATGAGCATAAAATCATCATCACCCCAAGAGGGGCTGGTAGTGGATTTACAGGTGGCTCTCTCCCTGCAGATGGTGGTATCATCTTAGCACTCGAAAAGCATATGAATAAAATCCTTGAGATTGACATGGAAAACATGGTAGCAGTAGTTCAGCCAGGAGTCATCAATATGGATTTGCAAAAAGCAGTTGAAGAGGTAGGGCTATTTTATCCGCCAGACCCAGCGAGTGAAAACTACTCTACACTTGGAGGCAATGTAGCTGAAAATGCGGGAGGCATGAGAGCCGCAAAGTATGGTATCACTAAAGATTTTGTTATGGCTCTAAGAGTTGTCATACCAAATGGTGAGATTATCCGAGCAGGAAAAAGAACTATCAAGGATGTAGCGGGATATAATATATCAGGTATTATCATAGCTAGCGAGGGAACTCTTGGGTGTATCACAGAGATAACACTAAAACTACTCTCAAAGCCAAAACTGACTCAAAGTATGATGGGTGTTTTTCCAACAGTCAATAGTGCTATGAATGCGGTCTATAAAACTATGGCGGCTGGAGTTACTCCTGTGGCGATGGAGTTTTTAGATAACTTGACTATAAGAGCAGTTGAGCAGAAGTTTAGCAAAGGCTTACCAGTTGAAGCTGGAGCGATTTTGATAGCTACGATAGATGGAAATCTTAAAGTTGAGCTTGAAAATCAACTTGAGATTTTAAAAATCAAGTTCAAAGAGAACGGTTGTACCGATTTTAAAGTAGCAAAAGATGACAAAGAGGCAGCCGACTTATGGTTTGCAAGAAAAAATGCCTCTCAGTGTATAACCATATATGGAACCAAAAAAATCAATGAAGATATAACAGTTCCAAGAAACAAGCTCCCACAACTACTTGAAAAGATAGATGTCATAGCTAAAAAATATGATATAAAAGTACCTTGCTTTGGTCACACAGGAGATGGCAATGTTCATACAAATGTTATGATAGATGGAAGTGATGAAAAGCAAGTAGAGATTGGCCACCTTGCTATTGAGGAGATTTTCAAAGCAACAGTTGCACTTGAGGGAACTCTAAGTGGAGAGCATGGCATAGGGCTAAGTAAGGCTCCCTACATGCATCTAGCTTTTAGCGATGGTGAGATGGACTTGTTTCGCTCTATCAAAAAAGCATTCGACCCAAACAATATCTTAAATCCAAGCAAGATGGGGCTATAGATGCCTACTAAAGATGAATCAGTAGCCCTCTTAAGAAAAATCAAAGATCCCTCTATCGCTCACTACGCTTCATCTCTAAGTTTTCACACCATACTTTCGCTTGTGCCAATCTTGCTTATCTCATTTAGCATCTTCACTCAAATGCCAAGCTTTAAGGAGTATTATGAAAAAATTCAGCACTTCATTTTTAGCTCTCTTATGCCAGCTCAACAAGATATGGTAACTCCCCACCTAAATAAATTTATGGAAAACACAGGCAGCATGGGTATGATGGGCTTTATATTTGTTTTATATGTGTCAATGATGTTCTTTTTAGATTATGAGAAGATAATGAGTAAGATTTTTAATACTAAAAGACGAACTCTTTGGGAGTCAGTTACAACCTACTGGACGATGCTAACCATGATGCCCTTGGGTCTTGGACTTTCGTTCTATCTCTCAAATCTTATCAATAATTTTTTAAGTAAGAGCGAGATAACAAGCTCAATAAACCTACTCCCTTTTCTGCCCTACTTTATTATCTGGTTTCTGTTTTTTATCATGTTTGTTATATCATCAAACAAGCCTCTAGATAAAAAAAGTGCCCTTATAGCCTCTTTTATAACTTCTCTTATGTGGTATGGCTCAAAATCACTATTTATATTCTATGTTGCCTATAATCAAACCTATCTAAGCATATACGGTTCATTTAGTATTTTGATGTTCTTCTTTTTGTGGATATACTTTTCGTGGGTTATCTACATATATGGTGCAAAACTATGCTCTGTTTTAGACGACAGACAGAAGCATAGCAACTACGGGCAAGAAAAAAGCAACCAACCTAATCCTGATAGCAACTAATGAGATTAAAAGATATATAACCAAAAACCAAAGCGGAGTTTTGAAGTATATAACCTCTACATGTACAGAAAAGAGCCAGATTAGAAAACTATCCATCGCCTCACCTAAGCCTACAAAATGAAGAGCTAAACTAGCTATATAAAACGGTGCAAATGCCATACTTATCAAAGGAGAAAGTAGTTGATGCAGACTAAATATATCGAAAAAATAGTGAATAACTGGCGTCATTAAGATATAGACCCATATATTGAGTAGGGCAAAGATGAGTATTTTATTGAGATGTGAAAAGTGGTACAAAAAGAGAAATATATAAAAAACTCCACAAACAGAGAACCAAAAAGCGATAGAGAAAAGTAGGTGAGGAAAGAGTATCAAAACTATACTGATGGTAAAAAGTAGAGTTCCAAATGAGATAATTTTGATATTTCTTGAAAAAAGAAAAAATCCTATCAGACTCATAGTGTATGCCCTGATAACAGATGGCACCATGTCTATTAAATAAACATAACTCCCTAAAATCAAAAAAATCAAGAGTGCAATATCAACAACTCTATTTCTATATGGAAACCATCTATCTTGAAAAAAAGTATAGAGTGGCTTTAAAAGAAAAAATAAAATCGCACTAAGAATGCCCAAATGAAACCCACTTATAGCCACAAGATGAGCAAGTCCCCACTTAGCCACATCCTCTCTAAGCTCTTTTGATACGGGTATCGCTAAAAACAGAGCCTTATATAGCTCTTTTGAAAGCTCACTTGTGTGTTGGTTTTCTATAAACTCTACTATGAGGCTTTTCTCTGCCCTGTTCACTACATGTAGAGATTTTGTATTAGCATAGAAGCCTTTAAGAAAAGTAAAAAAACTTATCTGCTTTGTATGAAAAATTACTCTTAGTGTATCGCCTCTCTCAACCTCAAGTGGCTTCCAGTAGGTTGTGTAAAAAGTAAAATCTTCACTTTTTAATTTTAAAACAGTGTAAATTTTACCTTTTTTACTCTTTTTTTCATACTGGTTTAGCACTTTTACAGTTGCTACATGTAAAGAGTAGGTTGTAACTTTTTTGTATTTGTAAAACTCATAAAAAAGTGAAATTCCAAAAAGAGCCACTATCGCCAAAAAAGTATAAAAAATCTCTCTTTTGGTGATAAAAAGTGGTAGGCTTTTCATCAGATCTGAGGCAAGCCACCTAGTGTAGACTCTTGAGCTGGTATACTTGACTCATCATAGACTACTTCCATAGGAATTCCGCTTGCATCTATAAATTTTACACAAGCTTTTTGAAAAATCATCTTTACCGTTCCTGTAGGTCCGTTTCTATTTTTACCGATAATAAGCTCCGCACTCTCTTCGGGATTTTCAACAAAGCTACTTCTGTATTCATTGCCTGACACTCTCGCCTTTTGCTCTTTATCTTTCTCTTCTCGTTCACGATAGACATCATCACGATAGACAAACATAATCAAATCAGCATCTTGCTCAATAGCTCCAGACTCTCTTATATCGCTCATCATGGGTCTCTTATCGTGCCTACTCTCAACTCCACGATTTAACTGAGAGAGAGCGATGATAGGCATATCAAGTTCCCGAGCCAAGAGTTTTAAACCACGGCTTATGTCACTTACCTCTTGATGTCTGTCTTTATTGCCAACACTTGTCATAAGTTGCAAATAGTCGATAACACAAAGTGCGATTTGTGGATGCTGAGTTTTAAGCTTTCTTAGTTTTGCTCGAACATTGTGAATTGTAACATTTCCATTGTCGTCAACAAAAAACTTTTTGCTCCCTATAGTGTCTGCTGCATGATTGAGCCTACTCCACTCATCATCATTCATATCTCCAACCTTTAGCCTTTGAAGAGGTATAGAGGTCTTTGCACTAAGCATTCTAAGCATCAATTGCTCGGCTGGCATCTCTAGTGAAAATATAGCTACACCTCTGTTGTCATCAAGTGCTCGCTGTGCCAAAGTTAGTGTAAGTGCTGTTTTTCCCATCGATGGCCTAGCTGCGACTATGATTAAATCTCCATCACCAAAACCAGTTGTTTTTTTATTTAGCTCTACAAATCCTGTATCTACTCCGATTATTCCCGAATTTCCTCTTTTTTTCATCTCCAAAATATGCTCAATAGTAGCATGTGTCATCTCAGGAGAGTCACGAAACTCTTTACTGCTACTGTCCGCTGTGATTTGGTAGAGTTTTTGTTGCACCAAATCTACCACCTCATTTGAGGGCAAATCCTTATCAACTGCAACCTCTTTTATGTCAGCCGTTAGCTTTACAAGCTCTCTTTTTATCGACTTCTCTCTAATCTCCTCAACATAAGCTTTTATAGATGGTAGTGGATTTGTAGAGAGTATCTCAAGCATTGCGTTCTCATCAAAACGCTCCTCTTGTTTTAACTTCTTTTTAACAAACTCTTCATCAATGGGCAAATCATCTCTCTCACACTCCTGCATCGCCTCAAAGATATACTTATGAGCAGGAAGATAAAAATCTCTTGGCTTTAAACTAGATGCAACCTCCTCAAAAGAGACTGGATTAAATAAAATCGAACTCAAAACTGACCGCTCTATATTTATATTGTGCAAATTATCCATTTGCCACCTTTAATACCTCTTGCATAAATCTCTCCACTAGCTCATCCTCTTTCAATCTAGCTACAACTTCTCCCTTTACCATCACAAGCCCTTTACTCTTTCCAAATGCAATCGCTACATCTGCATGCTTTGCCTCGCCTATAGCATTTACTATACACCCCATAACAGAAACATTTAGCGGTGCTTTTATATCTTTTACTCTCTTCTCAACCTCTGCAACTGCCTTAATCAAATCAGCTTCAATCCGTCCACATGTAGGACATGAGATGATGTTGACTCCACTCTTAACAACTCCACTATCTTTAAGAATCGCCCTTGCAACATTTATCTCCTCTTCAAGCTCTCCTGTGATAGATACTCTCATAGTGTCGCCAATACCATCAAGCAAAAGAGCACCAAGAGCGATAGATGATTTTATAGTAGAGTGAAAAAGTGTTCCAGCCTCCGTAACTCCAAGATGAAAAGGATGACTTGTCAATGGTCTAAGCATACGATAAGCCTCAACAGTTCTTTGTGCATCACTAGCTTTTAACGATATGGCTATCTTGTCAAACCCCAAATCTTCAAGATATTTGGTGTTATAAAGAGCAGACTCAACCATACCCTTTGCCGTAGCACCATACTTTATATCAAACTCTTTTTCCAAGCTCCCAGAGTTCACACCTATACGAATCGGTATTCCTCTCTCGCTACAAGCCTTTACTACCTCTCTTACTCTGCTCTTGCTGTTGATATTGCCAGGATTAAGACGAATAGCATCTACTACTTCAGCCGCCTTTAAAGCTAACTTGTAGTTAAAATGAATATCCGCTACAAGTGGAAGCTTTATCTGCTCCTTAATCGCCCCTAAAGCCTCCGCATCCTCTTTGTCGGGAACAGCAACTCGCACTATATCGCACCCAGCAAAATGAAGCCTATTTATCTGCTCAACTGTAGCCTTGACATCGCGAGTTTTAGAGTAGGTCATAGACTGCACACTTATAGGAGCATCCCCTCCAACTGCAACATCTCCAACGAATATTTTGTTTGTTTTGTATCTCTTTATCATTGTCTATTATACCAAAAACGGTTAAGAAAAAGATAACGGGTCTATATCTATCTCAACTTGAAGGTGATTGCAAGAGTGAGCAAATTTTAATAGCTCATTTGTGTTTGAGCCTCTTAGGAGTATATTGTACCTATATTTATTTGCTATTTTCTCTATGTTGGCTCTACCATGTCCAACTACTTCAACCTCCTTAAAGAGATGGGCTATCTTCACAACTTCACCCATAATCTCACTAGCTTTTTCATCTTTTTTGTGGCTTACTAGAACTTTTACAAGCTTTTTATATGGCGGATAAATCTCTTTACGAAAATGTAGCTCATCACTCAAAAAAGACTCATAATCTCCAAAAAACTCCTCAAAAAACTCTCTATTTTGAGTTTGAATATAGACCTCTCCCTCCCCTTTTCGTCCACTTCTTCCTGCAACTTGTAAAAGAAGACTCATAGCCCTCTCTCTAGCTCTAAAATCAGGCATATTTAAAATCGTATCTATCCCCATAACTACACTTAAACCCACACCATGATAGTCATGCCCTTTTGCCAACATCTGAGTACCTACTAAAATATCTATCTTTTTTTCATTAAAATCTTTTAGTTTTTGATTTAGTTTTTTCTGAGTATTTACCTCATCACGATCAAACTTCTCTATTGTTTTTTCCACAAATATCTCTTGAAGTAATTTTACAACTTCTGCTGTACCTATACGGTTTGAGCGCATACTCTTTGCATGACAACTTGGACACTCTTTTGGTACAGCTTGAGCAAAATTACAATAGTGACATTTTAGGGCATTTGCACTTACATGCAAACTCATACCTACCGTACAAAATGGACACAAAACCCTCTCTCCACACTCCCTACAAGCAATATACTTAAAGTTTGCACGAGTAGGAAGAAAGAGTATAATTTGCGAATTTCTCTCTAAATGCTCCCTTATCTTCTCTATCATAGGAGCTGAGAGCTCGTTGTTTGCATGCTCAAAATAGATAGTTTTTTTTGTACTAAAGTAGGTGCCTTTTAGACGATACTTTGGAAGATTTTTAAAACTACCTAGAGATGGAGTAGCGCTCCCTAAAATAACTTTTGCATTTTTTCTTTTTCCAAAAAGCAGAGCTAAATCTCGTGCGTTATATCGAGGTCGTTGGCTTGATTTGTAGCTATCATCATGCTCCTCATCTACTACTATTAAACCCAAATTCGATATAGGCAAAAAAAGTGCCGAACGAGTTCCAGCTATAACACTAATCTGCCCAACATGAAGAGCTCTTAAAATCTCCTCTTTTCTCTTTTTGGCTATTTTTGAGTGCCACAGCCCTACCCTGTCACCAAAAACATCCTTTAGTCGCCTCTTTATCTGCGGAGTTAGTCCAATCTCAGGCATGAGAAATATAGCTTTTTTCCCACTGTTGATACTCTGCTCTATAAGCTTTATATATATCTCTGTTTTTCCACTTCCTGTATCTCCAAAGAGCAGGGATTTATCATGTTTGTCTATAAAGTCATAAGCCTTTTGTTGCTCCTTTGAGAGAGTTATATTTGTATTACAAGAGATGCTTGTATATAGAGGGTTTTTAGACATAGGAGTAAATAGTTTTAAAGCGTCCCCTAAAGAGCAAACATAATAATCACTTATAAATTTTACTAAACCCATAGTGCTCTCATCATAAAACTCATCTTTTACATGCAAAATTTCACTACATGTAAACTCTGGTTTATCTGTTTTAGAGATTACAACACCAAGGCGAGATTTTAAATTTAGGGTAACCTCAACTATATTGCCCTGCCTCAACTCCTCACCAAAAATATAAGTCAAAGGAGCAATAGGTGAGTTTATAAGGGAGACTAGATAGTGCATTTTAAATCGATTATAACTCTTATCATTCTTATTGCTTGCATACCACACCCCTATATCTTATTGTGCGTCATTATACCCTGTTTGTAATTTTAAACCCGAATTATGCAATAGAATTGCTAAAAAGCATTTATGGTTGTGCTTATGGCATGTATAAAAAATATTTTTTAAGGTTATGAGCCACTTGCAAATTACCAAAAAACCCCACAATTTAAGCTAAATTAAATCTACA